>JBJYWW010000220.1:0-5221 GCA_046259645.1 Anaerolineae bacterium | reverse complement strand
GCCTCTATGTCGAGTCAGCCAGAGTGCCTGAACGCGCGACCGTCGGTGCAGGCCCGCGGCTCGACATACACCTCATAGTACGAGGCACAACGGCCATTATGTCGAATGCCGGGCATCGCCAATCCGGGTGTGCCCCCACCGTGCGAGGACGACACCGTGCGAGGACAACACCGTGTGCGAGCCGGACGACTCGCCGTGACCCGCCGACAAGAACGTTGACGGAGCCGTTCGCGGCAGCGGGGTGAAGGGGGCCAGGCGCGGTCCGCCGCGAGCCGGCAGCTGCGGTCAGTCGACCGGTCGCGCCACCGCGAACGCCAGCGCGCCGGACAGCCCGCCCGACTCAATCTCGCGTAGCGCCATGGCATCAGCCGCGCGCTCGTCGAGCAACGCCACGAACGGGCTCCAGCGGTATAGCGACCCGACGCGCTCCGGCTCGAGCCCGTTCTCGGACAGCAAGCGCGAGAGCGAGACCGGATCCAGGCGTTGGACGTGCTGCTCCCCCGCCATGGCGGCCGCGAGGCCGCTCCTGTCAGTCACCCATTCTAGCAGCGGCCACAGGCTGGGAAAGGCGTAGTTGGGCGTCGTCACCAGTAGCCGGCCGTCGGGGCGCAGCACGCGCCGCAGCTCGGCCAGAACGCGCGCCGGCTCCCACAAGTGCTCGATGACCTCCACCAGAATCGCCGCGTCGACGCTGTCGTCGGCCAGCGGGATGCTGGCGCCGGCCGAGACGGCGAACGCGCAGCGGGTGCCGCCGGCAGTGCTGTCACAGAAGCGCACGGCCTGAGCGCTCGCGTCCAGCCCGATCGCCAGCCGGGCCGACTCGCCGGCCTGGAACGTCAGGTTGCCGGAGCCGCAGCCGACCTCCAGCACGGTGTCGGCCGTAGCGAGCGGCAGCAGCCGCCGCAGCGCCGCCAGCTTGTTGCGGTGCCAGAACCGCTGGACCGCCGGACCGTGGTGCAGCGCGCGATGCTGATAGTCGCCCGGGATCTGCGGTCCGGGTAGGTAATCCGAGCGGCTGCCCGAGCGCAGCGCCGTCGAGCGGCGCGCCGTCCCGCCCTCGAGCGTCACGGACCTGCCCCCTCGCCCGCGCCGACGCCGGCGCCCGCGCCCACGCCGGCGCCCTCGCCCGCGCCGGCGTTCTCAGCCGCGCGCGCGCCCTCATCCGTTCCCACAGCCTCGTTCGCGCCAATACCCGCGCCTTCGCCCATCTCAGCGCCCGCCGCCTCGTCCGCGCTCGCGCCCTCGTCGGGCCGACCGCCGTCCTGGCCCGCGCCGGAGCCGACGTGGCGCTGCCAGATGCCGGCCAGGTCGCCACGGTCACGCCTGGCGAACGCGCCCACCAGGCTGCGGTTGAGCATGATGAGCGCCACCAGCGCCAACCCGGCCCCGCCGAGGGTGAGCAGCCAGTCGCGCAGCTGGCGGGGCAGGAACTGCAGCGCTAGCACGTAGAACGCCTGCTTGACCGGCGGCTGCAGGACGAGCGGCGTGATCAGCTTCCCCACGCCGACTCCAAGCAACAGGAGCCCGACGCCCAGCGCGGTCATCCAGAGCTTGGTCGACGCGGCCGGTCGCAGCCAGTGCCAGAAGCTGGCCCGGTAGTAGATGTCGCCCGTCTCCCAGAGAGTGAGCGCCGCCTGACCCGGGGTGATTCGACCCACTGGCCCGGAGCGCTTGTAGTAGCGGCGGACGGGGCACTCCGCGATGTTGTAGCCGTACCGCTGGCAGGCCACCAGCAGCTCGACGTCGAACGCGAACCGCCGCGTCGAGACGCGCGGCAGGCAGTCGTCCAACACCTCGCGCTCGAAGAGCTTGATCCCGGCCTGGGTCTCGTCGAGGGGCAACCCGAACAGCAGCCGGACCAGGCGCCGGTAGGCGTCGCTCATCACCCGCCGCGACAGGGGCGCGGCCGAGTCGCTCGCCGTGCGGATGCCCACGGCGCCGTCGGCGCCGGCGGCCGTCATCGTCTCTAATAGCCGGAGCACGTTCTCCGGCCCGATCTCCAGATCCGCGTCGAGGAAGGCGACCAGGCGGCCGCGGGAGGCATCGAAGCCGCGCACGAGCGCCGCGCCCTTGCCCTCGTTCGTCGGCAGGCGCACGACCTGCACCGGCAGTCCCTCGGCTACGGCCCTCTCGCACTCGCCGGCGGTGCCGTCGACGCTGCCGTCGTCGACGACGACGATCTCGAAGCTGTGGACCTCCAGCTCCGCGCTCAGCTCCGCGCTGAGCTCGCGCAAGTGGTCGAGCAGGTGCTCGGCTTCGTTGTAGGCCGGCACCACCACCGACAGCTCGAGGTCGGCGCGGTCCGGGTCCGTCGGACCGGTCACTCGCCGACCCCGTGGATGTGGTAGATCTCGACTATCTCGACGCCGCATCGGAAGAACGGCACGCGCTCGCCTCCGGGCAGCTTCCTCGCCACCTCTCGGAGCTGGTCTCGTCGCCCGGGGCTGGCGATGAACACGACCTCGTCGTCGCTTCCGACTCCCGCCAGCAGGTCCTCTAGCTCGAACTCCGGACCGACCGAGTGAATGTACTTCTCGCCACCCTCCTCCGTCGGGCCCGGCGTGTCGGAATCGTCGATGTGGCGCGTGTCGCGGATCGTGTAGAACTTGGCGTTCGGGAACCCGCCCACGTAGAACTCCGGCTCGGTCAAGGCATAGATGCGCGCGTCCGGCGCCTCCTCGGAGATGTAGCGCGTGGCCATGGACACCGCCGCCGTCGGCGCATCGCGCTCCATGTAGCGACAGCTGGGCACGTGATCGAAGAAGTAGTAGCCGACGTCCCGGACCCCGATAACGGCCAGCGCCGCACCGATCGCGAAGGGGATCACGCGCGGCCGGAGCGCGAGCCCCTCCGCGCCGCGCTCCACGAGCAGCACTAGGGCCTGAGCAGCCAGGATGGCGTACGCTGGCATCACGACCGTGATGCGGTAGGCCGAGCCATCGATGAGGTTGCCCAGCGCCAGCACCGCCACCCCGCCCAGGACGAACAGCAGCAGTAGCAAGTACCGCCAGTCGCGCCACCGGGCGATCGCCAGTGCCAGGCCCAACACCAGGAGGCTGGCCCACAGGATGTCGAGCATCGGGATCCTGGCATCGTAGAAGAGCCTGGCCGGCAGCGCGATCGGCACAAGCACGGCGGTCGCCACCTGGTCGACCGCGACGCGCAGTGCGCCGGCGCCCGTGGTCTCCTGCTCGAGAGCCAGCGCGCCGGTCTGCACGAACCCAACCGAGCTGATTCGCGCCAGGTAGTCGCCGGGCCGGCGCAGCGCCCAGACCACGATCGGCGCGGCCGTTACGGCAGCCGCGCCGAACGCCACGACGAAGCCGCCGAGCGACCGGCGCCAGAGGGAGTGGTCGGCCACCGCCAGGACGACGAAGAACACCGCAACGACGACGTCGATCAGCCGGGCCGCGACGTAGAAGTACTGCGCCAGACCCAAGACGACCCCGGCCACGGCCATCCACGCTAGGCTGCCGCGCTTGAGACCGCGTGCAAGAGCGAAGATCGCCGCGGCCGTCAGAAGCGTGTCGAACGACTGCCCGTGGGCGGTACGGCTGAGGTGAATGTGCATGTGACCCACGGCGATCATGAAACCCGCCGCCAGCCCGACGCGCCGGCCGAAGAGCTCGCGCCCGGCCAGGTACGTGGTGCTTGCCGCCAGTGCGCCGGCTATGGCGCTGGGCAGCCTGACCGCCTGGGCGGTGCTGCCAAGCAGCGCCACCGGCACGCCGACGATCAGGTAGTACATCTTACCGTACGCGAACATCGTCGCGAACATGTTGCCGGCGTGCACCGACATGGTTCGTGCCACCTCGCCGACGATGCCCTCGTCGCCACCGAACACGTCGGGCAAGTCACCGAGTCGCGGGACCCGCAGCGCCAGCCCCAAGGCCAGCAACGCCGCGGCGTCGAGCGCCGGCTGAGCCATGCGCCTCGCCGCGTCCTTGGCGCGCTCGATCGACAGCGCACGCCACGGGCGCACAAACGGCATCAGGTACAGCGCGATGCTCACGAGCCAGAGGGCGAACACGTCCCAGTAATGCTGACCGTAGTCGCCGCGGTTCCAGAGCGTGATCATGATCTCGATCGTAAGGACCAGCGACGTGAGGCCCAGCGCCAGCGACATGGGCCGGTGCGTCATCGGCCGGCGCGTGGCGTCCGCCGGGCGCTCAGCGCGGGTCGCTGCCGCCTCGACCGCTCCACGGCCGCGCAGCCGTAGCAGCCACAGGAACGCCGTGATGGCGAGCGTATAGGCCAGGGCGGCGCCGAACGCCAGGCGCCACGTGAACGGCGGGCCCTGCCGGAGCATGTACTGCCCGACGAGGGCCAGCGCCAGCGCCACGAACGCCAGCGCGGCCCCGGTCGACCCGCTCGCGGCGGGATCGCCGGCCAAGCCGCTCGAGCTTCGGCCGAGTCTGGTCGCCAACCGACCGCTCAGTCGCCGGCCACTCGGGCGCCCGCTTCGAGCCGGCGAACGGTCATGAGCGGGCCGGGGCTCCGGCTATCTGCCGCCCAGCTGGTACCCGGTCAGGAACGTGCGCCGGTCCTGCCGCAGCTCCTGCTCGTCGTTGCTGCCTGGGAACTGCGGCTCGTGCGGCGTCTCGACGAACCTCAGCTGGGCTTCCGGCACGTCGAAGCGCAGGCGCAGCTCGTCGTACACGCGCCGGCCGCGGTCGACGGCCAGCGCGTCGGAGTCCGCCGGCGCGCAGCTCGGGCACACGCGCTCGCCCGGGTAGGCCGCCCCGCCTTGGATCTCGAGCACGCAGTCGGTGCACGTGCGCAGGAAACGGACCGCGTTGGCGAGCGTGTCGTACGCCGCCGCCGGGTCACGGAAGTCCGTGCGGTTCGGCTGGAACTCGATGTCGACGCCGGTAGAGAAGATCAGCCGCGCCTGCTCGATCTGCTCGTCGGTCACGACGCTAGCGTCGGTGAAGTCCGAGATCTGGAACACGGGGTCGCTTGGCCGCACACCGGGCGAGCCCAGCAGGCTGCTGTCCTGCCGCGCCGCCAGAACGAACTCCGGCAGCAGCAGGTTGAGCTCGTCGGCGACTTCGGGCACCGACACGTTGCAGTATGCCCAATAGAAGGCGGCCTCCTCGAGGCGCGTCACGAGCGTTTGGCGCTCGTCCATTAGCACCGCGGCGTCGCGCAAGGTCGCGAACGCCTCGTTGTTCATGTCCTCGAGGAACTCCTCCGCCGTCCCGACCGTCATCAGCGCCTC
>JBJYWW010000219.1:0-7265 GCA_046259645.1 Anaerolineae bacterium | reverse complement strand
CAAGTGACGCTGAGTTGTCCCGTCCGCCGGTGAACTACGGTGAGGGAGCGATCGACCGCAGCAACGAAGCGCGGTCCCACCGACATTGAAAGGCGTTGGCGAATGAGATCGACAGAGTACCGTGACCTCCTCGAGCTGAAGTACCGCCTGTCCAACGGGTTCACGCTGCCCGGAGCCGAGGATCACTACCCGCCCGACCTTGAGCTCGAGCCGATGCACCTGGACATCGACGTACGACTCGACCTTGAAGCCCAGGCTTGCTCCGGCACCGCGACTCACACCGTCGAGGCCCGGCGCGACGGTCCGACGCGGCTCGAGCTCAACGCCGTGGCGCTGTCCGACGTGTCGGTCGTCGACCCCGAGGGCAACGACCTGACCACCGTTTACGACGGGCAGTCGATCGCCATCGAGTGGTCGAAGCCGTTCGCGGCGGGTGAGAGGAGGCGGGCCGCGGTGACGTACCGCGTTCGGGAGCCGGCCAGCGGTCTCTACTTCTCATGGCCTACGCCGGAGTACCCCGACACGCCGCGCTTCGTAGCCTCGGACCACGAGACCGAGCGCGCCCGGCACTGGCTGCCCTGCGTCGACCAGCCTAGTGCCAGGCCGCGACTCGGCTTCCACTTGCGCGCCGACCAGCAATACACGGCACTCGCGAACGGCGAGATGGTTGGGCGCGAGGAGCACGGCGACGGCACGGCGACGACACACTGGCGACTGGATTTCCCCTGCCCGAGCTACCTGACGTGCATCGCGGTCGGCGACTTCGTGCGCGCCGATGACGGCGAGCACGGGGGAGCGGAGATAGCCTACTTCGGTCCGCCCGAGTTCTCCGCCGAGGACCTGCGCCGCTCCTTCGGCCGCACTGGCGAGATGCTCGCGTGGATGGCCGAGAAGCTAGGCATGGCCCTGCCTTTCCCCAAGTACTACCAGTTCGCCGCGCCGGGCATCGGCGGGGCCATGGAGAACATCTCGCTGGTCAGCTGGGACGACGCGTTCGTGATGGACGAGACCCTGGCCACGGAGTGGACGCGCCTCGTCGATGAGATCAACGTGCACGAGATGGCGCACAGTTACTTCGGCGACGCGGTGGTGTGCCGCGACTACGCCCACGCGTGGCTGAAAGAATCGTGGGCCACGTACATCGAGCAGGTGTGGTTCGAAGACACGCGTGGCGCCGACGAAGCGGCCTATCAGTACTTCCGCGATGCCCACATGTACTTCGAGGAGGCCGACAACGAGTACAAGCGGCCGCTGGTGACCCGAACGTTCAGCTCGTCGTGGGACATGTACGACAGCCACCTGTACCCCGGCGGCGCGTGCCGCCTGAGCACGCTGCGCCACGAGCTGGGCGACGACACGTTCTGGGCCGCGGTGCGCGACTACCTGGCGACCTTCAGCGGCCGCGTCGTGGAGACGGACGACTTCCGGCGCGTGATGGAGAAGCACTCCGGGCGGTCGCTCGGCCTGTTCTTCGACCAGTGGTTCCACAAGCCCGGCTACCCGGATCTCAAGGTCACGTTCGAGTACGACGCCAAGCGGGAGCGGGGCACGTTCGTGGTGGTGCAGAAGCAGGCCGCGCCCAAGGACAAGAAGCCTGCCGAGACGGCCGGCGGAGACCGCGAACAGGAGCCGACGTTCGCCCTGAAGACCGATCTGGGCTGGGTGATCGACGGCGAGGAGCACACGATGCCGGTGGAGGTGACGGAGGCCAAGCACACCTTCATCGTGCCCATGGCCAGGGAGCCGGAGCAGGTGCGATTCGACCCCGGCGCCAAGGTGCTGTGCAAGCTCGAGCTCAACCCCGGCGAGAAGATGCTGCGGGCTCAGCTCACCGGCGCGCGCGATGCAATCGGCCGGATGCTCGCGGGCCGCGAGCTGTGCAAGACCGGCACACGCGAGAACATCGAGGCCGTGCGCGACGCCTATCTGGCTGAGCCGTTCTGGGGGGTGCGCGCCGTGCTGGCGGCAGCGCTCGGCCGGGCCGGCGTGGACAGCGCGATCGAGGTGCTGGCGCAGCTGGTCGAGGGTGAGCAGGACCCGCTGGTTATTGAGCACGTCATGCGCGCCGCGGCCAAGTACCGCGACCCGCGCATCCGTGAGGCTGTCTCGGTCCGGCTGGACGGCGGGCTGGAGTACTACCGAGCGCGGGCGGCGGCCTATCAGGCGCTCGGCGCCCAGCGCGACGACGCGCCGGTGGGCCTGCTGCTCAAGGCAGCCGAGACCGAAGGGTTCGGCGGCATCGAGCAATCGGGCGCCTTCCGCGCCCTCGCGGCGTCACGGAGCGACCAGGCTTTGCCGGCGCTGGACCGCGCGTGCGCCTACGGCGCCACGTCCAACCGCGCGCGCCCCGCCGCGGCCCAGTCGCTCGGCGCTCTCGGGCGGCTGCTCGAGAAGCGACCGCGCGAGCGGGCTGTCGATCGCCTGGTCGAGCTGCTGCGCGAGCAGACGCGCCCCATCAGGGCGTCGGCCTTGCTGGGCCTGCAGGCGATGGGCGCCACCGAGGCCATCGGAGCGCTGGAGGCGGCGCGCGGGCCGATGTCGGTGCAGGAGCAGGTGCGAATCGACAAGGCCATCGCCGCAATCCGACAGTCGGCGAAGCCCAGGACGGCGGCGGTCGAGAAGGAGCTGGAAGAGCTGCGGGAGAAGATGCGGAAGCTCGCGGACAGCCTGGAGAAGACAACCGCGCGCGTCGAGGCGCTGGACAAGGCAGGGCCGGAGGGGGCGGCGACCGACGCCGGCGCGACGGATGACGACGGTGCGGCAGCCGGCGCCACGGGGCCGGAGGAGCCCGAGGAGTCGGCGCAGGATCAGGAGGACGGCGGGGAGTGATGTACGACGGCCGAGCGGACCATCTCCGTCACGCGGCGGGGGAGGCCGGTCTCGATGCCATCGCGGTGGTCCCGGGCCCGAACCTGTTCTACCTCACCGGCCTGTCGTTCCACCTTAGCGAGCGTCCCGTGGTCGCGTTCTTGCCGGTTGACGGCCAGCCAGCGATGATCGTGCCGCGACTTGAGCTCACGAAGGCCGGGGCTGCTTCGGGCGAGTGGTCGGTTCACTCCTACGATGACCGAGAGGGACCGGAGCGGGCCTTCCGAGCCGCGCTCGCCGAGCTGGACCTAGCGGGCGCATGGTTGGGCGTCGAGGGCCGACGCATCCGGTTCCTGGAGCTCGACCTGATGGCTCGCACCGAGATGGGGCCGCGGGTCTTCGATGCGGCCGAGGTGTTCTCCGAGCTGCGGATGCGCAAGGACCCGGGTGAGCTGGGCCACATGCGGGAGGCGGTGGCAGTGGCTGAGACGGCAATCGCGGCGGCGCTGCCGCGGCTGCGGGCGGGCTTGACGGAGAAGGAGTTCGCGTCGGAGCTCACGGCCCAGCTGCTCCTGTCCGGGTCCGAGCCGGGACTGCCGTTCACGCCGATAGTGGCCAGCGGGACCAACGGCGCCAACCCGCACGGCTTCCCGACCGACAAGGAGATTGCGCCGGGCGACGTGGTGACGGTGGACTGGGGCGCGTCGCACGGCCATTACTTCTCGGACATGACCCGCAACTACGTCGTGGCAGGCGCCAGACCCCACCCGGACCTGGTGCGCGCTCACGAGGTGGTCCGCTTGGCGAACAAGGCCGGGCGCGCGGCGGCCCGACCTGGCGCAAGCGGTCAGGACGTGGATCGAGCAGCGCGCGCCGTCATAGAGGATGCGGGCCTCGGCCAGTACTTCGTACATCGAACGGGTCACGGCCTCGGGCTGGAGGGCCACGAGGAGCCGAACATGAACGAGGGCGAGCGCACGCCGCTCGCACCAGGGATGACGTTCACGGTGGAGCCGGGCGTGTACGTGCCGGGTATCGGCGGAGTGCGGATCGAGGACGACCTGGTGGTCACTGCCGACGGCGCCGAGAGCCTCACCACGCTGCCGCGCGACCTGAAGACGGTCGAGTAGGCGCGGTCGGGAGGCGGTTGCGCGATGCTTCTGGGCATCCGTTGGGGCAGCCTGCGGGCCAAGATCATGGCCTGGTCGCTGCTACCGGCAGCCGCGGCGCTGTCGGCCGTGGCCGTGATCAGCACGGTCGCGTTCCAGCAGGCCACCGAGCGCGTGGTGGTGGACCGTGATCGCGAGGTCACTCGGCTTCACGCAGTGGGTCTGGCGTCGCAGCTGCGGGAGCATGCCGAGCAACTGGCGACGGTCGGTCGGTCGGCAGACCTGCTGACGCCGGGCGCGTCGGGCCTGCTCGACGCCCGCGACCGACTCGCGGTGTTCGATGGCGGCGTCCTGGCGCTCGACTGGGCGGGACGCGTGATCGACGCCGACCCGCCGACACTGGCGGACACTCAGACGGCGTGGTCCGACCTGGACTACGTCAAGCGAGCGATGCAGAGTGGTCAGATCGCGGTTGCGCCCGACCTCACCGAGGGTGTCGGGCAGGCGGGCGCGATCGGCGTGGCGGTGCCGATCATGCCGACTCCGGGCGCTCCGGCGGGGGCGCTGGTCGGTCTCGTGCGCGTCGACGGCGAGGCCACCAACCCCTTTGCCGACGCGCTGCGCAACCTTCCGCTCGGCGCCACCGGCAGCGTGGCCTTGGTCGGAGGCGACGGCCATGCGATCTACAAGTCCGATTCGGAGGCTTCGGGACAGGACCTGTCCGGCGCGCCTGCGCTCGCGCGGCTGCGCGCGGACGGGGTGGGCGCCGCGCGCGTGCCCGGTCCGAACGGTCGAGACATGCTGGCAACCTATGCAATGGTGCCGGGCACCGAGTGGGGACTGATCGCGCACGACGACTGGCAGGGCCTGTTCAGCGCGAGCGGCCGCTACGGGCAGGCGCTGCTGCTCTTGATCGCCATCGGCGTCGCCGTGCCGGCCATGGCTGTTGCGGTCGGCGTCAGCCGGGTCACCAGGCCCATCGCTGACCTTATCGCAGCGGCCCAGGAAGTCGCGCGAGGCGACTTCGGGCACAAGATCGCGGCCAACACCGGCGACGAGATCGAGGAGCTGGCGAACCAGTTCAACGCGATGTCGGCGCAGCTCGAGGAGTCGTACGCCACGTTGGAGAGACGCGTGGCCGACCGAACTGCCGAGCTCGAGGCGCTGACCGAGGACGAGCATCGCCGGGCAGAGCAGTTCCGCGTCATGGCCGACGTCGGCCAGCGGATGACGTCGATCCTGCCTCTGGCCGAGCTGCTCGACCAGACCGCCGAGATGATCCAGGGGACCTTCGGCTACAGCCACGTGGGCATCGGC
This sequence comes from Anaerolineae bacterium, assembly GCA_046259645.1. Taxonomy (GTDB): domain Bacteria; phylum Chloroflexota; class Anaerolineae; order Epilineales; family Epilineaceae; genus JBJYWW01. The sequence continues at coordinate 2,031 of JBJYWW010000219.1, read as the reverse complement.
TTGGTCGAGGGCGACGAGGTCGTGTACCGCGCGGGGGCGGGTGACTTGTGGGACGATCCCGACTTCGCGTTTCGCCCGGCGCGCCTGACCGTCGGCAGCGAGGGCCTGACCGGCTGGGTGGCCGCATCGGGCGAGCCGCTCCTCGTCAGCGACGTGTCGAAGGACCCACGGTACGTGCTGATGCAGGGCAGCGGCACCAAGTCGGAGCTGGTCCTGCCGATCAAGGCCAAGGGCGAGGTGATCGGCGTGCTGGACGTACAGAGCGACAATGTCGACTCGTTCGATGAGAGCGATCTGCGAGTCCTCCAGTCGCTGGCCAATCAGGCCGCCATCGCGATCGAGAACGCCCGGCTCTACGAGGGCGCGCGGCGCCTGGCGGTGCTGGAGGAGCGGCAGAGGGTGGCGCGGGACCTGCACGACTCGGTGACCCAGTCGCTGTATGGCGTGACGCTGTACGCAGACGCCGCGACGCGGCTGCTCGACGCGGGCGACATCGCGACGGCCGAGGGGCACATGGAGCAGCTGCGCGAGACGGCGCGCGATGCGCTTGCCGAGATGCGGCTGCTGATCTTCGAGCTGCGGCCGCCGGCGCTGGCCAAGGTCGGACTGGTGGCCACCCTGCAGGCGCGCCTGGAGGCGGTGGAGGGCAGGACCGGGCTTACGACCACACTCGAGGCCGATCCGGACCTCCGCACGCGAGCGGAGATCGAGGAGGCGCTCTACCGCGTCGCGCAGGAGGCGCTCAACAACGTCCTCAAGCACGCGAGAGCGTCCAACGTGTGGGTCATCGTGACGGAGACCGACCGAGTCGTCACGCTGGAGATCAGCGACGACGGGGAGGGGTTCGACCCGCGGTCCGGCGCGGCCCAGGGAGGGCTCGGGCTGCGCAGCATGCGGGAGCGTATTGCGCGCCTTGGCGGCGAGATGCATATCGAGAGCAGCGAGGGCGCCGGGACGCGCGTCCATGCGGAGGTGCCGGTGTGAGCGACGAGATCAGAGTGTTCGTGACGGACGACCATGCGATCGTGCGCAGCGGAATCCGGGCGGTGCTGGCCACCGAGCCCGACATCGAGTGCGTCGGCGAGGCCGAGAACGGTCGCGAGGCCGTGCGCCTGGTGGCGGAGCTCAAGCCCGACGTGACGCTGATGGACCTCGTCATGCCCGAGATGGACGGCATCGAGGCCATTCGGCAGATAACCGAGGCCGATCCCGGTGCCCGCATCCTGGTGCTGACCAGCTTCGCGGCGGACGACAAGGTCTTCCCCGCAATCAAGGCCGGGGCGCAAGGATATCTGCTGAAGGAGGCCGGCTCCGAGGAGCTCGTGCAGGCCATCCGCCAAGTGCACCGCGGCGAGACGTCGCTACACCCGGCGATCGCGCGCAAGCTGCTGGAGGAGGTCGGTGCGCCGAGGGGCGGCGAGACGATCGAGGATCCGCTCACCGACCGCGAGCTCGAGGTCGTGAAGCTGGTCGCCCGAGGGCGCAGCAACCGCGAGATAGCCGGGGACCTGGTGATCAGCGAGGCAACCGTGCGCACGCACGTGAGCAACATCCTCGGCAAGCTGCACGTTGCGAGCCGGACGCAGGCCGCGCTGTACGCCCTGCGTGAGGGCATAGCATCGCTCGACGACGTCGACGACCCCGGACAGGCGTAGCGTGGGCGGATGAGACCGTCCCCGGCGGCGTACATCATTCCTCGTACTGCTTCTTGCCACCTCCATCCGATGCCGCTCGGGGCGCCACCGTGTATCCTGGATCCAGGTTGATGTTGCCGCGCTGTGGCGCGCTCGGGAGCGACGAGGAGCAGCGGATGTTGAACACCGATGAGAGCGTTGGAGCCCAGTCGGATACCCGATGCGCGCTGCAGCAAGCGGCCGAGCGCTACCCGCGCCCGGCCGCTATTGCGTGCGGGCCATCCGCGGCTGGGCCGGCTAGATCCCGCGGCCGCGTCGCCGGCCCTCGCAGCGCCCCGGCGCAGGGAGGCGGCCAGTGAGCCGCCGACTGCGCTCGGGCACTGTCAAGCCGCTGCGC
>JBJYWW010000218.1:0-28100 GCA_046259645.1 Anaerolineae bacterium | reverse complement strand
TGACCTGCCGGGCGACGATGTTGATCGCTACGTCGGACACGCCCGGCACGACCGCCAGCCGGCGACGCACTACGGCGGCCTCCGACTCGCAGCACAGGTTGCCGAGGACGAAGCGGGACCGCACGGTCGCAGCGGGCGTCGACGCACCTTCGGCCGCAGCGGACGCGGACGAACCCGTCGCGGCGGACGCCGACGCACCGGCTGTCGACGCGGCCAAGGCATCGGTTGGCTCCTTTGCCGACGTCTTCGTCAACGTTCGTCGCCCATCTCGGCGGCATGAGCCAGCCCATCGGCCACGATGTCGCGGACGTGCTGGTCCGCTAGACTGTAGTAGACGCGCTTGCCCTCACGGCGGCGAGCGACCAGGCCCTGGCGCCGCAGCGCCAGCAAGCGCTGCGACACGGTTGGCATGTTGTCGCCGAGGGCCTCAGCCAGACCGCCAACGCAGAGCTCGCCATCGCTGAGGAGCACCAGCACCCGCAGGCGCCCGAGATCTCCCGCCGCGCGGAACAGCGTCGCCGCGCGGCGCAGCGACCGGTCGCTCACGTCTGCCGGCGATCGCTGCGCCTCGTCGGCGGTGGCGGGGACTCGCTTGGGCTCCATGGGCTAGTCCGTTCATTCCATTACTTGATGAAGTGATGAAATGTAACGCGAGAGCTGGCCGGCGTCAAGCATGACCGCCCGCAGCGGTCTCGGCGATCTCGTCGTCCAGGTGCGCCATCGAGCCGTAGCGGTGGGCGAACACGTAGGTGAAGGCCGCACCGAGGTAGATGATCTGCGCTGAAACGTTAACCCAGATGAGGGCCACTGTGGGCACTGAGGCCACTACGTAGGACGCGCCGGGACCCGCGTAGCCGAGCAGGACGCCCACGAGTTTCGCGCAAACGAACAGCGCGGCGGAGACTATGGACGCGGCCGGGACTACGTCCGACCACGTGATGTCCACCGCCGGCACCAGCTTGTAGATGGCGGCGAACAACGCCGCGACCACGACGAGCGCGACGAGCCAGCCGATGACATCGAAGACCGAGCCACCGCCTGGCAGCACCGAGACGTTGATCACGCGCGACAGCAGCGATGTCGACATCGCCGTGACCGACACAAACAAGGCCAGCGCCAGCGCGAGGCTCATTCCGGCAATGAACGCGGCTAGCCACGAGAACACCCGGTCGACGATGTAGCCCAGGACCACGTTGCGCTGCCGCGGCCGTGCGTCCCACATGAAGTTCAAGCCGCCCTGCAGCCCCCGGAACACCCTGGAGGCGCCGTAGGCAACGGTCGTGAGACCGAACAGGACCGCGATGGTGCCCGAGCGAGCCTGTTGGGTGCTTGCGATCACCGAGTCGGCCAGCTGGGCGATGTCGCCCCCCATGACCTCCTCGATCTGGGTCACGAGCTCGACCCGCGCCGTGTCCTGGCCGAGGAGCATGCCGGCCGCGGCCACCACGAAGATCAGGAGCGGGGCGAACGAGAACAGGGTGAAGAACGTCAGCGCGGCCGCCAGCTGGGGGCCGCCCTTGGCGTTGAAGCGAGCCGCGGAGTCCTGGACCAGCCTGCCCACCCAGGTGTCCAGCAACCGGTTGATCGACATGTGCGGCCCCCGTGCGGTCTCCCTGGGGCCAGACTAGGCCCGGCCGCGCATCGTAGCGGCCGGGCCGAAGCGACGCAAGCGGAGGGTGGCTACTCGGCCAGGCGGTTGTAGATCGACGACAGGAGGAACCCGGCGATGGCGCCGTCGATCGCGCAATAGACTGTGACAATCGCGGCTTGGGCGACCGTCGCCTCGGCGTTGTAGCCCGGGTACACCGACGCGACGACGTCGAGGAATGCCTGGCCGTAGCCAGGGATCACGAGGTTGCCGACCGCCATCGCCAGCGCGACCGCGCCCATGAAGACCGCTCCCGTGATGGCCGCAGCCGAGGGATTCAGCATCGCGGACCTCCCTTGCGCGGGACCTGCGCTAAGCCCGCTGCGCGGCGCGACGGTCCCTCGACATCTCCGACATCGACACGAGCCATATGGCGATCATGACGGCGGCCGAGCCAACGCACCACGGGCACACGGCGTGAATGACGAACAGCTCGAGGTAGGTGAGGTAGGCCGAGTAGAGCACCCCGATCAGCGAGATGCCGAAGATGGCCAGCGATGCCCACTCCGCCACCTCCTCGCTCCGGATCGAGATCGCCGCGAGCGCCGCTATCACCAGGTACGAGCCCAAGCCCATCAACGCAATAGGCACCCCGGCTACGGTAGAGTACTGGCTCTCGTTGACGGCGTGGCAGCCGGCTGCCGTCGAGCACAGGTTCGCCTCCGCTCCGGTGCTAAAGTGGAACGAGGTCAGGATGGCGGCGATGACCGCGCCCACCATTGCGAGCGCGATGTAGACGTGCGAGTAGCGCCCAACGTAAGACACTGCCGCTAGCCCTCCTCGATCGCTTGCTCGATCTTGGTGCGCAGGAGCTCCACCGGCTGCCCGCCCTCGATGATCAAGCCGTTCACTATAAACGTGGGCGTGTAGAGCACCTCGGCACGCTGCACGTCCAAGGACGACAGCTGGACCTGCTCCATGTAGCGCGATTCCTCGGCGCATTCCTTGAACGCGGCGACGTCGAGGCCGAGCCTCGTCGCCACGTCCTCCGAGGCCGACGCCACCTCGGCGCCGCTCAGCCCGAGGTCGTCCTTGAAGGCCTCGTGCTGGAACTCGAAGTACTTGCCCTGCTCCTCGGCACACAGCGACGCCGCCGCGACGTACATCGTCGTGGGCGTCATTGCGAATATGTGAGAGACGAGCCGCATCTGGCCGGTGTCCACGAACTCCTCCACCAGCTGCGGGGCCACGTCCTGGTTGTGGTCTCGGCAATGGGGGCAGGTGTACTCCGAGACCTCGATGAACGTGACGGGCGCGTCCTCCGGGCCGATCGCCGGGCACGGCGCTCCGCCGCAATCGACCAGGTCCGTGACCTCCAATGGGCCTCCGGCCATCGCCACCTCGTCGGAGACTTCGTCCAGCGGCACGGCTGTCGGCGGCGCGTCCGTGGGCGCGGCAAACCCGCCGCCCATCACTACCAGGGCGCCGAAGCCTATCAGTGCCGCCACCGTGACGATGCCGATGCCCAGCGGGCTGAGCGCGCTGGAAGCGCGGCCGGCGCTCTTCTTGGGTCTGGTTGTCACTTCGTTCCTCCACGTTGGCTCCGCGTGTCAGCGGAGTCTACGGCTGTTCCGGCCGGGCATGGCGCGGCCCGGTGTGCTGGCCGCTCCCCGCCACCTCGCGCCCCGCGCTGCGACCGAAGTCTAGGCAGCCTGCGGTGCTCCGACCTAGCGCGCATCGTCCGTTGCCGCCACGGCGGCGTCGATCGCGGCCAAGTTGGCGTCGGCGACGTCCGGCTTGTGCGTCTGCACGACGGCCTCGCGCAGCGCGCCGACCGGATACAGGCCCAGGTCGGCCACGGCGCGCGCCACCGCCACCATCGAGAGGCCCTTGCGCGCGTGCTTCCGGGCCTCGGGCGACAGCTCCAGCTCGCGCACCGCGGCGCGCGTCGCGAGATCGTACTCGCCTCCGGCGGTCAGGACCAAGCTCTCGCTTCCCAGCGCCGCCAACAAGGACCTGGCGCGTGCGGCTCCCTCCGGAGCCAGCACCAGCACCACGTCGGGGTTCTCGGCGCCCGTGTATCGCACGGGCGCCGGTGACAAGATGACCTCGGACAGCGAGTAGCCGGTGCGCACCGTGATAGGGTAGTCGTCCCGCCTCGTCGCCCACAGCCCGGAGACGACGCCTCCGGCCGCCAGCGCGGTGGCAGCGGTCCGCACTCGCTGCCCTGCCGCGCCGGCGATCGTGATCCGCAGCGGCCGCTCCGCCACCGGCTCGCGCAGTGCGGGCAGCGGCCGCGGGGCCAGAGTGGCCTGCCCCTCGGCCGCCCCAGCGGCCGCCCTGTAGGCAGCGGTGTACTCGGGGCGCGGCTCGATGTGCACGATGCCGCTGGTGAGGCCGAGCTCGCTCATCGATTGATCGAGCGCGCTGCGCCGGAAGTCGTTGCGCGGCACGAAATAGGCTACGCACATCTCCCAGACATCGACCAAGGCAAAACCGTCCGTGCTGACAGCTCGCGCCAGGAGCTCGTCGAGCGCGGGGTCGTACGCGGTGGTCCGGGCGACGAGCTCCGCACCGTTCACGGCCACCGTTCCGGCGATGTCGAGCGGGTGCTCGAGGTGACCGATCGGCGAAGTGGCCGTGATGGCTCCCTCGGGCGTGGTGGCCGAGTACTGGCCGCCGGTCATGCCGTAGTTGAAGTTGTTGAACACCACGACGGTGACGCCGATGTTGCGCCGCGCGGCGTTGATGAGATGGTGCCCGCCGATGCCGCAGCCGCCGTCGCCGATCAGGACGATGACGTGCATGTCCGGCTGCGCCAGCTTGATCCCAGTGGCGTAGGTCACCGACCGGCCGTGCAGGCCGTGAAAAGCGTGGGTGGCGAAGTACTTGTCCGCTATCCCCGCGCAGCCGATGTCGCTGACGATCACGATGTCGCGCGGGTCGATCTGCAGCCGGCCCAGCGCCGCGTCGAGCTGCTCGACCACCCGCGTGTGGCTGCAACCGGGACAGAACGCATAGGGTAGGGTGGCCGGGTCGATGTATGTCGCGATCGGCTGGCCGGCGCCCGGCGCACTCTTCACGTCTGCCGGGACCTGCCTGGGCCCACCCGGGCGACTACCACTAGTGCCAGTCGTCATGGCAGCACCTCGCTAGCGATCTCGGCCGGCGCGATCAGGCCGCCGTCGACGCGATGCACGCCTACCACATCCTTGTCGGGGCCGAGGACACGCTCGATCTCCCGCCGGTACTGCCCCATGTTGAGCTCGGCGACGATCACCCGGTCGGTGCCTGACGCCGCGGCCCGAATCGCGGCCTCCGGCACCGGCCAGAGAGAGTAGAGGTTGAGGCCGGACACCCGCCGGCCCTCGCTCCGCGCGGCGGCGACCGCATCGTCGGCCGACCGGGCGGATACTCCATAGCTGATCACCAGCGTCCGCGCGCCCGATTGACTATCAAGGCGCACCAGCTCCAGCTCGGCCGCGTGGTCCGAGATCTTGGCCGCGAGGTGCCGGTTGAGCGCGTCGAGAGTGGCGGCGTCCTTCGTGATATAGCCGCCCGGGTCGTGACTGGAGGCGTTGAAACGCACGAGCGGCGCGCCGGGCGCGAAGGTCGGGAGCGGCGCGCCGATCGGCTCGTCGGGCACGGCCGGCCAGTCGCGCGGCTGGTGCGCCATCCTGTCCGCGCTGATGGTGTCCGCCGTCATCACGACCTCCTTGTCGGTGGCGACGAACACTGGCACGCGGTAGCGCCGGGCGAGTTGAAATGCCCGAACCGTGAGGTGATACGCCTCGGCCGCATCGGTGGGCGACAGGGCGATGATCGGGTACCCGCCCGAAGTGCCCCAGCGGATGAACTGGACGTCGCCCTGGGCGCCCGCTGTCGCCGCGCCCGTGGCCGGGCCGAGCCGCTGGACGACCACGATCACCAGGGGGACCTCGGTCATCACTCCGACGCCGATGTTCTCCGCGTAGAGGGCGAGGCCGGGGCCGCTCGTGGCCGTCATGGATCGCGCCCCGGCCAACGCCGCCCCTATGCAGAAGCCGATGGACGCGATCTCGTCCTCGCCCTGGATGCCCGTGCCGCCGACCTTGGGCAGCTCCCGGAGCATGTGCATCAGGATGCCCGACGCGGGTGTGATCGGATAGCCGGCGAAGAAGTCGCAGCCGGCGTCGAGCGCGCCACGCGCGATTGCCTCGGCGCCGTCGATGAGCTCGCGATCTTGGTCGGCCACGCGTCCTCCTGGGTCGGCAGACGGGGCGCGGAGCGCCAGCGCGGCGCACCGCTCAAGCGGCAGATTCTAGCACAGGCGCCGCTGCCCCGTGGTGCGGCGGACGCGCCGCCCGGCCGGCGGCGCGGCATGTCGCGGAGCGCCGACGAGGGTGATAGAATGGCCGCACGACACCCATCCGCTTCTGCAGGAGGACGATGATGATCCGCCCCGCCCATGTCGTGCATGTCGTGGCGGCCGCGACAGTCGTGGCCGCCCTGCTCATCCTTGGCCCAACAGATCCGGCCGCGGCCCAGCCGGCCCCGTCCGACGACCGCGGCGCCGTCCCCGACGCGCCGCAGGCCACCACCACCCTCGAGTCGAAGAGCGACGCGTTCGTGTCGAGCCGCAACGCCGACAGCAACTACGGCACGGCATCGACGATGAACGTAGGGCAACGCGTGTCACCGGTGGACTACGGTGCAACGCGCTCGCTGGTGTGGTTCGACGTGTCCGACCTCGGCAAGAGCCAAGCCGTGACCGACTCGAAGCTGCGGCTCTTCTTGAGGGCCGCCGGACCGATCAGCGACTCGTCCCGCGACGTGGTGATCTACCGCGTCAGGGACTCCTGGCCGGAGACAGGCGTGACGTGGAACAACTTCCCCCGCTTCGAGGACAGCCGCTTGGGCACGACCAGCATCGGCGTGGCCTCCGGTGGCTGGTACGAGTGGGGCGGCTTGAACGACGCCGTGCGCCGCGCACGAGTGCCGACGTGGAACAAGAACTACCGCCAGTTCCATGGCTTGTACATCCAAGGATATGAGGCCGACGGCTCGTTCAGGGCGTTCGACACGCGCGAAGGCTCGAACAAGCCGCAGCTGCGGCTCGAGCACGAGACCGACACGAAGGCGCCCACGTCAACGATGGACCCGCTGCCGCAGTACACGACGCAGGCCAGCGCGCCGTCCCGCGCCGACATCGCGCTGTCCTGGGACGGCGAGGACCCCAGCCCCTACACGGGCATCGACTTCTTCAGGCTCTATGCGCGCCGCAACAGCGGCGAGTGGTTCCTGTCGGGCGACGAGCTCAAGCGTTACGAGATCTCGTACCCTGCGGACGACGGCGGCGTGTACGAGTTCGCGGTCTACGCCGTCGACCAGGCCGGCAACGTTGAGCGGACCAAGGACGCCGACACGCGCACGCACGTCGACCTCAGCCCGCCGATCTCCAGCGCCAAGCCGCTGCCGGAGTTCGTGACGGGACCGTTCACGGTTTACTGGGAGGGCATGGATCAGCCGACGGGCACCGACATGGTGCCCAGTGGCATCCAGTCCTACAACTGCTACTTCCGCGTCAACGGCGGTGAGTGGCTGCCGCTCATCGAGGGCTCCACCGAGGCCGGGCGGATCTTCGACAGCCCGATGGTCGACAACGCCAAGTACGAGTTCACCGTGGGCGCGCGCGACAACGCCGGGCACGAAGAGGACGCCCGGGCGAAAGCGCCGCAGGCGTCGACGATTCTCGATCGAGTGGCGCCGACGGTCGTGTTCGACCCGGTGTCAGGCACCGACAACACCACGTTCACGGTGTCATGGCGCGGCGAGGACTTCGGCGGCAGCGGTGCGGTGGCCTACGACATCCAGTACCGCCGCAACCGTGAGATGTGGCGCGACTGGACCACGAACACGACGCGCACGAGCGAGGTCTTCACCGGTGAGTACACGAACATCTACGAGTTCCGCGGCCGCGCGCGCGACCGCGCCGGCAACGAGGGGGCCTATCCTACGAGCGGGCAGCTGGTCGTCGGCGTGGTGGACCCCGCCGACCTGACGAACCACATCATGTTGCCGTTCGCCGAGTAGGCCTCCGCGCGCCGGACCGCGGACGCTGGCAGCGGTCAGGCGGCGCCGCCGGCGCGCGCGGCAGACGTCACGCGGTCTCCGGGCCGACCCGCCGGCGCGGCGGGAAGGCTCCAAGTATGACGCAGGACATTCAGCCGCTGCGCCGAACCTGGTAACATCTCTCAGCACCAAGGCACGCTGGGCAACCGGTGCGCCGACGCCCGTAGGGGGCTGGCCCCGCGACGGGCGCGTGCGCACGTCTATAGCTAGTCAGTCAATCATCAACCTCCCATCCACGAGCTGTCTCAAGGAGCAGACGAACATGTATCCGGTCCAGCCAAGCATCGCCGAGAAGGCGTACATCGGTTCGATGGAGGAGTACGAGGCCATCTACCGCGAGTCAGTCGAGAACCCGCAGGGCTTCTGGCGGAAGCAGGCCGAGCTGATCACCTGGTTCCACGAGCCCGAGTCGATCCTGGACATCGACCTGGAGCAGGTCGAGTTCTCGTACTACGCCGGCGGCAAGCTCAATGCAAGCTACAACTGCCTCGACCGGCACTTGGACACCCAGCCGGACAAGACGGCCATCATCTGGGCCGCCGACGAGCCCGGTGAGTACCAGCACATCACCTACAAGGAGCTCTATTACGAGGTCGGTCGCATCGCCAACGTCTTGAAGACGTACGGCGTAAAGCGTGGCGACCGGGTGGCCATATATCTGCCGATGATCCCGGAGCTGGCGGCGACGATGCTAGCGTGCGCCAGGATCGGCGCCGTGCACTCGGTGGTGTTCGGCGGCTTCTCGGCCGAGTCGCTGCGCGATAGGATCCTCGACTCGAACAGCAAGGTCGTGATCACGGCCAACGAGGGCAAGCGCGGCTCGAGGTCGGTGCCCCTGAAGGAGACGGTCGACCACGCGATTGACGGGCTCGACGTGAGCACCGTCCTGGTGGTCCGCCGCACGGACGCGGATGTGGACATGCTGGAGGGCCGCGACGTCTGGCTCGACGAGGCCAAGGCCAAGGAACGGGCCACTTGCGCCGCGGAGTGGATGGACGCCGAGTCACCGCTCTTCGTGCTCTACACCTCGGGCTCCACGGGCAAGCCCAAGGGCTTGCTCCACACGACCGGCGGCTACATGACCTACGCCGCGCTGACGCACAAGTACGTGTTCGACGTGCACGAGAACGACATCTACTTCTGCGCGGCGGACGTTGGTTGGATCACCGGGCACAGCTACATCGTTTACGGACCGCTGGCCAACGGCGCGACGACGGTCATGTTCGAGTCGGTGCCGACGTATCCCGACTCGGGCCGTTACTGGCAGATCGTCGACGACCTCGGCGTCACCATCTTCTACACGGCGCCGACGGCCCTGCGCGCAATCGCGCGCTCCGGCGACGAGTACGTGACTCGGTACCAGCGGGATACGCTTCGCGTGCTCGGCACGGTCGGCGAGCCCATCAACCCCGAGATCTGGAAGTGGTACTACGACGTAGTGGGTCGAGGGAAGTGCGCGATCGTCGACACGTGGTGGCAGACGGAGACGGGCGGGATCCTGATCACGCCGCTGCCGGGCGCCACGCCGCTCAAGCCCGGCTCCGCGACGTTCCCGTTCTTCGGAATCGAGCCGCTGATCGTCGACGAGGAGGGCAACGAGCTCGAGGGCAACGACGTGCGCGGGAACCTGTGCATGCGCCGCCCCTGGCCTGGTCTGGCGCGGACGATCTGGGGCGACCACTCGCGGTTCATCGAGACGTACTTCACGCGCTTCCCGGGCAAGTACTTCACCGGCGACGGCTGCCGGCGCGACGAGGACGGCTACTACTGGATCACCGGTCGCGTTGACGACGTGCTGAACGTCTCGGGCCACCGGCTCGGCACGGCCGAGATCGAGAGCGCGCTGGTCGCGCACGACTCAGTCGCCGAGGCGGCTGTCGTCGGCTACCCGCACCCGATCAAGGGCACCGGCATCTACGCCTACGTGCTGCTGCGACCGGAGTTCGAGTCGGCTGACCGCGACGAGCTTGTCGGCGCGCTCAGAACGCAGGTGCGCGAGGTGATCGGCCCGATCGCGACGCCGGACCACATCCAGATTGCCGCCGGGCTCCCGAAGACACGCTCGGGCAAGATCATGCGCCGCATCTTGCGCAACATCGCGGCCGGCGAGTACGAGAACCTCGGCGACGTGACGACCCTGGCCGACCCGTCGGTCGTCGACAACCTCATCCAGGAGCACAAGGACGAGGTTCAGCCGGCGTAGCGGGCCGTAGCGCCGGACGAATCAGGTAGCAAAGGCGGGGGCTTCGGCCCCCGCCTTCTTCTGTCGCGGAGCGTAGCAGCCGCCCTGGGCGGACGGCTCGCCGCCGCGAATAACGCCGTCCAGTCCACGGACGCGGCTCGGCGCCACGCCGCGGCGCCGTGCGCGCGGCTATCGCGGCCGCAGGCGCCTCGAGACGTCGGCGGCCGACCTCGGCTTGTCCAGCGACCGCGCGACGTCGTCAGGGGATGGTTGAGCCCACGAGGGTGTCGGGACGTCGTAATCGAAGCCCTCCGCCTCGACTCGCGGCAACTCGCGCTCGAGCGCCGACTCGATGCGCTTCACCATCCACTGATCGCCCGGCGCGATGAACGTGTAGGCCGTGCCTTTGGCATCGGCCCGGGCGGTGCGCCCGATGCGGTGGATGTACTCGTCCACCGTCTGCGGGATGTCGTAGTTCACCACGTGCGAGATGCCCTCGACGTCTAGCCCGCGCGCCGCCACGTTGGTGGCGACCAGCACCTGGACCTTCCCGTCGCGCAAGCGCTCCAACGAGCGCTCGCGGTCGCGCTGCCGGATGTCGCCGTGCATCGCGGCTACCTCGAGCCCGGCGTCGCGCAGGCGCTTGCTCACCAGGTCGGCCTCAGTGCGTCGCTCCGTGAACACGAGGACCCGCTCGAGCGACCGGTCGTGCGTCAGCAGGTGCACGAGCAGCGGCACCTTCAGGTGCTTGCCGACGGGGTACAGCAGCTGCTCGATGCCCTCCGGCGGCAGCTGCCGCGCCACCTCGACCAGGACGGGGTCGCGCTGGAACTGGAGTGACAGCGACTCGATCGCCGGCGGCATCGTTGCGCCGAACAAGAGCGTCTGGCGTGCGGACGGCAGCGTGTGCAGGATCTCGCGAACGTCCGGCAGGAAACCCATGTCGAGCATGCGATCGGCCTCGTCGAGCACTAGCACCTCGACCTCTGACAGGTCCACGTTGCGCCGGCGCACGTGGTCGAGGAGCCGTCCCGGCGTAGCGACAATCACGTCGACGCCCTTCTTCAGTGCCGACGTCTGCCCCCGCATGTTGGCCCCGCCGTAGACGGTGGCGACGCGCAGGTCGGTGTGCCGCGCCAGCTGCTCTGCGTGCTCCGCCACCTGGACCGCAAGCTCCCGAACCGGGGTGACCACCAGCAGCCGCGGGCGATGGTTCCCGTCTCCGCGCTGCAGCAGCCGGTCAAGGCTCGGCAGCAGGAACGCCAGGGTCTTGCCCGTCCCGGTTTGCGCCAACCCGACCAAGTCCCGGCCGGCGAGCGCCTTGGGCACCGCGCGGCGCTGGATCGGCGTCGGCTCGGCGAAGCCCATGTCGGCGATGGCCCGGCCAAGGCGCGGGTCCGAGGCGAGCGCGGCAAAGCTCGCCGGGACGTCGGCGGTTGCGGTGGCGACGCCCGTTGCCCCAACGGTCGGTGCCGGAGCAGGCTGCTCGATGGACGGTTCCTCCGGTGATGGCTCTGCGGCAACCGACTCCTCGACGGATGGCTCGCCGGCCGACGGCTCACCGGCCGACGGCTCACCGGCCGACGGCTCGCCGGCCGACGGCTCGCCGGCCGACGGCTCACCGGCCGAGGGCTCGTCGGCCGACAGCGCACCGGCCGAGGGCTCGTCGGCCGACTGCTGACGCACCGTAGGCTCATGCGGCAACGCAACGGTGGCCGACTTCGTCTGCGTCGCCGGCTCCCGCGCCGAAGGCCCCCGCGGCGTCGGCTCCTCATCTCGCGGTCTCCGTGTGAACGGCTCGCCAGTGGTCTCGGGCGAGTCCCCGCCGTCGCCAATGGGTGCCGCGGCAGGCGGCGAGAGCTGCGCGACGAGGTCGCGGATCACCGCTTCCAGGATCAGCTCCTGGACGCCGGAGACGCGGACCTCGACCAGCTCGCCGGTGTTGGAGTCGCGAATCACGCGGGCGCGGCGCAATGCTGGATGGACCGACTCCTCGACCTTCTCCGGCACTGCGCAGAGACGGACCGTCAACTCGTCCATCCGCGGATCGTAGGAGTACTCGGCTTCCGAACCCGATTGCAGCTTGATGCTAGGCATGGCAGCAAGTATACGCCCCGGCGGTGCCGAGCCGAACCGATCGGCGTGGAGAGGCTCGTTGTGGCCCGGGGCGGCGTCCGTCGGCGAACGTGTGTGCAGTGCTGCGCCGCTGGCCGGGCGCGCCGGCGCTTCCGCGGACCGCGCGTGATGGCGGTTTCAACTGGACGAGCGCTGGACGGCGGGCGACACGCGCGGTATTCTCGGCGCTGCAGATGAAGAACCTGAATCTGACCCGGATTGCGTTGGGGTTGCTGGCCGTGGCGATCGTCTTGCTCGCCGCAGTGCAATGGGCCACGAGCAGTTCGGAAGCCAAGATCGAAGCGCAGGCGGCGGCCACCGTTCAGGTGCCGGTCGCGGCGGGCGACGAGGCGGTGGGGGCTGCGCTTGCCCAGCTCCCGCGCAGCGTCAACGTGCGCACGGTGGACGCCGTGCGCGAGCGCGACGACGTGGTGATCGTCGACGTGCGGTCGGCCAGCGAGTACGCGTCGGGCCACGTGCCCGGCGCGATGAACATCCCGCTCGAGCAGCTCGTCGTGCGTGCGTCCGAGTTGCCCGGAGAAGCCAAGGTGATCCTCACGTGCCGCACCGGCCGGCGCAGTGGGGGCGGCGTCGACACCCTCGAGTCGGCGGGAGTGTCGGGTGTGGTCCACATGGACGGCGGGATCGTGGCCTGGCGGAGAGCTGGCCTTCCTGTCGAGAAGTAACGGGGCCGCTCCAGTCATGCGCTTGGCGCTGCGGTGGTCCGAGGACGACGAAGAGATCATCCTGCCGATACCCGAGGAGGGTGTCGTCTCAATCGGGCGGGGCGACGACTGCGACGTCGTGCTCAGCGACGCGACCGTCTCGCGCCAGCATGCCGAGATCTACACTCGCGACGGCGTGACGTACATCCGCCACATCAGCGCCACCAACCCCACGTACCTGAACGGCGAGATAATGGTCGGCGAGAAGCGCCTCAACCTCGGCGACGAGCTGTGGTTCCCGGTTCGCCTGGTGCACGTGACCGCGATCAACTGGCCCAGCATGCACGAGCGCCGGACCTCCCCTTCGCCATAGCGCCACCGGCTCGGCCCGACCCCGTCCAGATGCGGCCCGCCTGGGAACCAGGCGGGCGTTTCCTTTGCCCCGCGGTCTTCGTCTGATCCCACGGGGGGATCGGCCGCCAAGGCCGAGCCGGGACGACCGCCTCGCGTGAGCGCGGCTGCGGGGCGCCGGCCGCGCGCGAGCGGCACACCGCAGGACGCGGCGCGCCCGTGCCATCGAAACGCGGACCTCAAGGAGGACTTGCCATGACCCCCAAGCACGGCCTCACCCCTAGTCGTGTCATCCCGCGGTCGGCCCTGCCGTTCATCGCAGTAGCCGTCGCGGCCCTGGCTTCGCTGGCGCCATCGCTCAGCGCCGCGCCTGGCCCGGCGCACGCCGAGGCTCCGGCGCAGGCGACGGTGACGCCCGGGCACATCGTAGTGCGCGGCACGATCTACTACACCGACCGCATAGGAGACCGCAACCACCCCGCCACGGGCCTCCGGGTCGAGATCTGGGACCGCGACAGCCAGTTCCCTGCCACGGGCGAGAAGATCGGCGAGACGGTGACGGACGAGCATGGCCGGTTCGAGAGCCGGGAGATACGGAACGTCGATCCCGACGGCCCGACAGGAGCAGCGGAGGGCACACAGGACGTCTTTCTGAAGCTGGTGACCTCGGCCGGCGCGATCGAGCTGCTCGAGGCGGGGACCAACAGGCCCTACGACTGGACCAGCTACGAGATAAACGAGGTCAATGGGCAGTTGCGCAACGTGCCCGACGGGATCGTCGGCTTCCCCACGCAGTACATCGTGGAGCACACGCCCAATGTCGAGGCGCTGTGGACGTACGTCAACTTGGCCGAGGCGTGGCAGTACCTTCGGAGCGTGACGGGGACGGACCCGGGCACCCTGCTCGCGTATTGGTCGAAGGGCAGCCAGGACGGGCCGCGATACTCGTACGACGAGCGGTCCCTGCACTACCGGGACGAGGACGCGGGCTACCCGGACGTGGTCATCCAGTACGCCGCCTACGCGCTGCTCCACAACATCTACGGGGCTCTGCCCGACGCTTGGCTGGACTGCCTCGATGCCGTTCCGGTCGACCCGCGGCTGGAGGTCGAGCCGGCCTGTGCCCTGGTGCACGGCCTAGCCGTGTTCCTGCCGCTGGGCGCTCGCGGCGACACCTACTACGAGACTCCCGCGCTGCGCCCGATCGACATGGATGCCGCCACTGCCGGGACCTCCGGCTGGTCCGACGGCGACACCGTGCCGGGGCGAATCGCGGGCGCGTTCTGGGATCTGCATGAGGGCGACGAGACCGAGGAGGCGTTCGACAAGTACGACGCCACGTTCGGAGACGTATGGGAGGTGTTCGCCACGGCGCGTCCAAATACGATGGCCGACTGGTGGTCGGGCTGGAAGGCCCTCGGCAAGGACGGCTGCGGTGCAGTCGGCAGCCTCTTCCAGAACACGATCGACTACAACACGCCGCCCGTGGTGCAGCCGATTCCCGACGTGATCATCGAGGAGGACGACTCGGCCATCGTCGACCTGAAGAACTACGTCGACGACCCGGAGTGCGACGATGAGAGCATCAGCTTCGAGCTGGTGAACGCCGGTGCTCCGGAGGCCGGCGTGAAGCTGCTGCCGACGAACGTCGTCAGCATCACGCCCCAGGCGGACTGGTTCGGCCGGACCGAGGTGAAGCTGCGCGTCCACGACGGGCTCGTGGGCGCCGACATGGCGTTCAACGTGATCGTGACGTCGCGCAACGACTGCCCGTTCATCAAGCCGCGCGTTCAGGACCCGCCGCCGGCGCGTTACACAGACCCGATCATCATGGACCTCGAGGACCACGGCCATGACACCGAGGACCCGCCATCCAGCCTGGCCTGGGACGTCGAGATCGATCCGCGGCATGCATCCGACCTCACCGTGCTCGGGCGCGGCACGACCACGCTCACGTTTCTGCTCGAATCGGAGTTCCGCGGGAGCTACAGCGTCATCGTGACGCTGGTGCTCAGCGACAGCGACGGCTGTGAGGTGCGGCAGGCGGTGGCGCTCTACTGGACGGCCGAGGGCAACAAGCCGCCGCACGTGATGTCGGAACGGTTCACCCGCGAATATCGGGCACCCATGAACACCACCATCCGTGTCGACTTGACCGGAGTCGCCGACGACCCAGAGGACGGTCCCACCCCGCTGGAGTGGTTCGTCCTCAACGGCGATGAGCTGAACGCCCAGGTGCACAAGGTCGACCGGCAGGTGCTGGACTTCGAGCCCGACGTCGGCTTCCTCGGCTCCAACGCGGCGCAGCTGGAGGTGCAGGACACGGGGGCCGCGCGGACCACGGCGGCCATCACCCTGACGTGGACCAGCCGCGAGGACGTCAGCAACCAGCCGCCCCGGATCCTGCGCCACAAGCTGCTCGGTCGCACGGTTGGCACCGGCAGCCCGGCGTGCTACGAGCTTACCGACAAGGCGGTCGACCCGGACCACAACCAGCTGTCCCTGAGATGGTACGCGGAGCCCGACGACGAGCGCGACTTGTTCGTGGGCGCCCAGGGCACTCGCCGCCTCTGCCTGACGGCGCGGCAGGGCTACGAGGGCTGCCTCTGGGCCGCGTTCATCGTCCGCGACCCCCGAGACGCGGAGGACCGCCACGACGTGCAGACCTGCTGGCGGACGATGGACCTGCTGCTGCCGGTCGTGCTGAATGGCGCGCAGTAGCTCGGCCGACTAGCTCGGTCGAATCGGCCTAGCGCGACGCGGCTGGGATGTACAGCCGCGTCGCGCCGTCCGGCGGCACGCCGGTTCCGTTGGGGGTCGCGGTGACGGTCGGGCTAGCCGTCACCGGACGCACGTCCGTGGGCGAGGGAGTGGGTGTCAACGTCGGAACGGGTGTCGGCGCCGTGCCGCCGCTCACGTCCAGCATCGGGATCGGGAAGTAGACGCTGCCGCTGAGCAGGCTACCGCTGCCGTAGAGGTAGTCGAGTCGCGCCCGGCCGACCGGTAGGCGGCCCGGTGACTGGGGCCGCACGCGATACGTGAGCGACAAGATGTCCGAGCGCAGCTGCCCGGGACGCCACACGATGTCGCCGTTCTCCGAGCCGATCTCCGCCGCCTCCGGCACGACCGCCCCGGGCACCTGCTCGAGGGCCGGCGGCAACCACTCGGTGACGACGGCGCTGTGGGCGTAGCCGATCGCGAAGTCCTCGGCCAGGGCGCGGTACAGCTCGACAAGCTCCAGCGGGTCGTCGACCTGCACGGCGAGCTCCGGCCGCGACGCGACGCCCGCCAGCTCGGGGTCGCACTCGCCGGCGCAGAACGTCGCGATCGTGACGTCGGCGTCCTTCATCTCCTGCGCCTGGTCGAGCATGATCCACGGCTGCGGGTCGCGGCCGTCCGTCAGCAGCACCACCAGTGCCTTCGCCTCCGTCCGCCGAGCGCCCATCACCAGCTTGGCGGATCGAAGGGCGGCTCCAATGGCCGTGGTTCCCTCCGGGTTGAGCCAGAAGACCCCAGTTCGAACCAGGTCGAAGTCGTGGGTCAGCGGCACCGGCTCGTCGACGGTGGTCGAGAACGGAACCAACCCGACACGATCGCGGTCCGGGTCAAGCGCGTCGATGAACGCAAGCGCCGCGTCGATGGCGAGGCCCAGCCGGTTGCCGCTGCGCATAGACTCGGAGTGGTCGATGACGAGCACCGCATCGACTGGAGCGTCGGTCCGCGGGCACGTGGCGCTGACCGTGAGCTGTGCCGTGACGCTTTCGCCCACCGTCGGATCGAGAGGTGCGGCCCACTTCGCGGCCACGACGTCGCACGGGCCGCGCGGGTCCGGCAGATATGTCTCCACTTCGGGCACCGGGAACACGCGGCTGCCGCTGCGGCCCCTCTCGTCGCGGAAGGTCGCCTGGGCCCACGTGTTGGTCGGCTGGCGGCCGAGGAGCAGCGGCTGGATCTCATAGCTGGGCCTCGCGCCGACTTCGGAGACGTCGTCGATCTCCCAGACGAGCCGGCGGCCCTCTATCCGAGACACCGGCGGGTGGTCCGAGCCCGGCACGAGGCGCACGTGGTCCGGCAAATCGTCGGTGATGATCACCTCGGCCAGCGGCACCTCGCGCAGCTGCATCCCCAGGCGCACGAACATGTCGAGCGTCTGCTCGATGCGATCCACCTCGTAGTAGTGCTGCCGATCGCCGGCGATCTCCGACATGACGTCGCACTGGTTGTTGTTGGTCAGCGAGCACGCCGAGACCAGGAGGACGCCGTCGTCCTTGGCGGCTTGGCCGGCCGCCACGACGTCGTCATAGGGGAAGTTCTGACCGCCGTCGGACAGCACGACGATCACCTCCATGGGGCGGTCGGTGTCCGCCGGCCTGGCCGCGCGCAGCATCTCGTGGGCCATGGCTATCGATCGTGGGACATTGTCTTGGCCCTTGCCGGTCATCGCGTCGATCCGCGACGCGATCTCCGCCAGGTCGTTGGTCAGCGGCACCTCGACCACCGGCTCCAGCCCGTGGCTGATCAACCCGAAGCGCCGCTCGTTGCCGGGACCGACGGCGAGCATCTCGGCGAGCGATCGGGCGGCCATCTTGATGTAGCTGTACTCGGCGCCGCCGTGAGTCATGGAGCCGGACCGGTCCATGGTGAGGACTACGTGCATGCGGTCGTGGAGCTGCTGGCAGTCCGCCGTCAGCTCTAGCTGAACCTTGACCGGCTCGCCCACCGGCACGCGCGCGGGACGCGCGGACTTGGCGACGGCAGCGCGGCAGCCGTCGGCGCCCGGATCGGGCTGGATCGTGACGAAGCCCGGCAGCAGCAGCTCGGTGTCGAGCCCGCGACCGTCCGCGTCCTCGTGAGTCAACCGACCGCCGGACCCGACCGGGAAGCGGCCCCAGTCCTGGATGCGGGCCTCGTAGGAGAACGTGAGCTGCTCGTCGACCGCGGCCGACAAGCCTCGCCATTCCATCTCGCCGTGCTGGACCGACGTGGGTGGGGGGGCGACCGTGCCGTCGTCCACGGTCAAATAGCCCGGAATGCCCTCGATGACGTCGATCCCGCGGACCGCCATCGGCGGTCCGCCGTGCTCCTTGGGCAGCTGGCCCGACTCCGCGGCCAGCTCCGACCAAGACGCGGGCTCGTGCTGGTAGGTTAGCGCCGGATCACAGTCCTGGCCTGGTCCGCCGGCCCCGATGCACACGGCCACGATCTCGATGCCGTGAGACGACGCCTCGGCCAGCGCGTCCCGTACCTCATCGATGTCCGCCCGCGGCGCGCCGGGATGGGTCAGGTAGTAGACCACCTCGTGATGATCCGTCCAGTCCGCGAGAAGCCCCGACGCGCCGCGCACGGCGGCGGCGGCGTCGTTGCCGGCCAACGGTCCGAGCGGAACCCGGGCCAGCGAGCGGGCGATTCTCTCGCGGTCCACGGTGGGTGCGATCGCCACGACCGAGCTGGACGAGTTCGAGTACAGGCCGCTCATGCCGCGCGCCCCAGGCTGGTGTGAGTCGATCGCCGCGAGCAGTGAGACCACCGCCGGCACCATCACGTTGTGGGTGGTGTAGTCCGGAGGCGGCTGCACCGCGATCACCGCGCGATGGCGCTGATCGGCGGCGAAGCAGGCCTCGAACCGCAGGCTAAGCTGGACCTCGAAGGGCCTGCCCTGCAGCACCTCGCCCGGCTCGACCGCGTGGTCCTGGACGATTCGGCGGCAGTCGCGTGCGCCTGGCCGCTCGGCGACCGCTAGCGGATCAACCGACGGTGGTTGGAGCTGCTCCGACGCACCGCCGATCTCGATCTCGACCGCCATCGGCCAGTCGATCTCGAGAGTGCGAGTGAGTCCGAACCGCGACGGATCCGGCAGAACGTAGAGGCTGTAGAGCACGTCGAGAGCTTGACCGCGCGGCGGAAGCTGCTCGAAGCGCCACGCGACCTCCGAGCCGAGGCGCGACGTTGGCGTCACGCCGACACCCTCGACCAGCTCTAGCTCCGGCGTCAGGCCCTCGCTGATCGTCAGTGCGTCCGGCCACGTGCCGCCGGGGCAGTCGAGGATCAACGACACGGTGACGTCCACCTCGCCGCCGAACTGCACGGGCTTGCTCTCGGGGAAGGCGAACGAGCGCTCGCCGGTCACGGTGCAGCTGCTCTGCGCATGGGCAACCGTCGCGGAGCCGGCCGCAACCGACAGCGCCATGAGCGCTGGAGTGGCAGCCAGCCACCCCCACCTAAGCAGAGCTCGCACTCGTGACTCCTTCCGGCGCACCGCAACGCGAGTGTGCGATCGGCTCAGTGCTCGTTGTCCGCGGCAGGACCGGCGCCCGCTGGCCCCTCCGGGACTGCGTGGACGCACGTGGAAGTGCCGCGCGGTAAGTATAACGTCCGCTGCAAAGCCAATGATGAGGGTGTGGTGAGCCACGACGGCGTGCCGCGGCGGATGCTGGCCGGCCCGTGGGGGCTGTGATAGGCTAGCCATCCCTGCCCCACAACACCCAAGATAACACCCAAGGAGCGGCGACGTGGACACCGAGCGCTACCTGGTGGTGCCAGGATCTGAAGTGAGCCTTGCTGGCTGGGATCCGAGCGACCACTCTGCCTTCAACGGCAGCAAGGACGACGCCAAGGAGGCCACTGACGAGTTGGTCAACCGGCTGGAGGCGCTCCAGGAGCTGCTGTACGCCGAAGACGAGCACAAGCTCCTGATAGTCCTGCAGGCAATGGACGCGGGCGGCAAGGACGGGGTGATCCGCCACGTCTTCGACGGCGTGAACCCGTGCGGCGTGAAGGTCGCGAACTTCAAGGTGCCGTCAGCGGAGGAGCTGGCGCACGACTACATGTGGCGCGTCCACGCCCACACGCCGGCCCGCGGCCAGATCGTGATCTTCAACCGCAGCCACTACGAGGACGTGCTGGCAGTGCGCGTCTTGGGGCTCGTGCCGCCGGAGACGTGGTCCCGGCGTTACGACCACATCAACGACTTCGAGCGCATGCTGGTGGACGAGGGCGTGTCCATTCTGAAGTTCTACCTCAACATCGACGCGCCCGAGCAGCGGGAGCGACTGCAGGCGCGGATCGACGAGCCGCACAAGAACTGGAAGCTCTCGGTGGCCGATCTAGAGCAGCGTCGGCGTTGGCCGGAGTACATGGAGGCTTACGAGGACGTGCTCGGCCGCACCAGCACCGACTGGGCGCCGTGGTACTGCGTTCCCGCGAATCACAAGTGGTACCGCAATCTCGTGATAAGCGACATAATCGTGCACACGCTAGAGAGCCTCGACATGCGATTCCCGGCCTTGGAGCCCGGGCTGTCCGGCATCGTGATCCAGTGACGCTAGCCCAATGACCACGCCCGGAAGCGACGTCTCCGGCCGCTCCGCTTCAGAGGCGATCGCGTCGTGATCGACATGGCTGTCGTGCTCGTCGTCCTCGTGACCGCCATGGCGTTCTTCGTCACGGGGCGCCTGCGGGCCGACGTCGTGGCGCTGCTCGTGCTGGCGACGCTCGCGGTCACCGGCCTCGTGACCCCTGAGCAAGCCGTGGCGGGGTTCAGCAACCCGGCCGTGATCACTCTCTGGGCGGTTCTGATCCTCTCCGGAGCGCTCTACAAGACGGGCGTTGCGCGGGTCATCGGGCAGCGCGTGCTGGCACTGGCTGGCACGGGCGAGGCGCGCCTGATCACCGTGATCATGATCAGCGCGGCCCTGACGTCGGCGGTCATGAACAACGTCGGAGTCGTCGCGTTGTTGCTGCCGGTCGTGATGGACCTGTCGCGGCGCACGCGCATCGCTCCGTCGCGGCTCCTCATGCCCCTCGCGTTCGGTACCCTGATGGGCGGACTGCTCACGATGATCGGCACGCCGCCGAACCTCCTCGTGAGCGGCGTGCTGCATGCCGCCGGGATGAAGCCGTTCGAGCTCCTCGACTTCCTGCCGATGGGTGTGGCGGTCACCGTCGCGGGAGTCGCCGCGATGGTGTTAGTCGGCCGGCGCCTTCTGCCCGAGCGCGCCGGGGCGTTGGGGGACGGCACGGGTGAGGAGTCGCTCGACGACCTGTACCACATCGACGAGCTGCAATTCGTGCTGCGCCTGCGGCGCAAGTCGGCGCTGGCCGAGCACACGTTGGCCGAGAGCCGGCTCGGCTCGGCGCTGGGCCTTACCGTCGTGGCGATCGTGCGTGACGGCGAGACCATATTGGCGCCAACGGCGGAAACGGTGCTCGAGGGCGGCGACCGGCTGGTTGTGTCGGGCCGGGCGGATCGACTGGAGCATCTGCGGGAGAGCCGCCAGCTCAAGCTGGTCGACCACGGCCTGTCGGTGGCTGGCCTCGCCGACCGTGGCGCCGCGCTGGCCGAGGCGACGGTCGCACCGGTGTCCGGCCTCACCGGCGCCTGCTGCCGCGACGTGGGCTTCCGCCAGCGCTACGGGGTGCAGATACTGGCGGTGAAGCGCGGCGATCGCGTGCGGTTGACGGCCTACGAGGACCTGCCCCTCGAGGCGGGAGACGTCCTACTGGTACTTGGGCCGACCGAGGCTGTCTCGACCTTGAGCGACAGCGGCGACTTCGACACCGTCACCCCGGTGACCGACGCGGCGGTCGACGACGAGTACAGGTTCCCGGAGCGCCTGTTCGCGCTGCAGGTAGTGCAGGGCTCCACACTCGCCGGGCACACCCTGGCCGAGGATCGCCTCGGCGACATGTTCGGCCTCGGCGTCGTGGGCATCATGCGCGGGGACGTGCTCGTAATCCCCCGACCGACGACCTCGATCGAGGAGGGCGACGTCCTGATCGTGAAAGCGCGGCCGCACACGCTGCGCACACTGCGCGCGCTTCGGGGGCTGGTCATCGAGGACCGCGTAGCAGTCGCCGCGCCCGAGCTCGAGTCGGCCGAGGTGGGACTGTCGGGGGTGGTTCTATCGCCGTACACGCACTTGGTCGGGAAGACGCTGCGCGACATTCACTTCCGTGAGAAGTACGGCTTGAGCGTGGTGGCGATCTGGCGTGGTGGGAAGGTCTACCGCCAGGCGCTTCGCGACATGGAGCTGCGGTTCGGCGATGCGCTCCTGCTGCATGGCCCTCGCCACAAGCTGCGGGTCCTGGCCAGCGAGCCCGACTTCCTAGTGCTGTCGCAGGAGGTGCAGGAACCGCTGCGCGTGGACAAGGCCGCGACGGCGGCGGCCATAATGGGACTGTGTGTGCTGCTGCCCGTGCTGCTAGGGTGGTTGCCCATTCACATCGCCGCGCTGACCGGAGCGGCGCTGACGGTGGTGACGGGGTGCCTGACCATCGATGAGGCTTACCGGTTCATCGAGTGGCGCGCGGTGTTCCTGATCGCCGGCATGCTGCCGCTCGCCATCGCCCTCCAGACGACCGGTGCGGCGGCCGTCATCACCGATCGAGTGGTCGCCATCGTCGGGGGTTATGGCGACCTCGCGGTGGTGGCAGGCATGTTCGTGCTGGCCACCCTGGTGGCTCAGGCGATGCCCAACTCGGCTGTCGCCGTGCTGCTGGGTCCGATCGCCGTCGAGACGGCTTTGAACCTCGGGATGTCGCCGCACGCCCTGGCCATGACCGTAGCCGTTGCCACAGCCGCGAGCTTCCTCAGCCCCGTAGCGCAGCCGGCCAGCGTGTTGGTCATGGGGCCGGGCGGCTACAAGTACAGCGACTACGTGCGCGTTGGGCTGCCCCTGACGATTGCCACGTTCATCGTCACGATGGTGGTTCTGCCGCTCGTCTGGCCGTTGCGCTAGCGGCAGCCGTCGCGCGGGGCCCCTCCGCCGAGGGCCCGATCGAGCCTGTGCCACGCGTAGCCCCGCAGGTCGCTCTCGGTCTCGGCCCCGGCGCGGGAAAGCGCCCAGAACCCAGCCAGCACGTCCAGGCCGACGCGGTGCAGCTCGAGCCGCCGTCGCTCCGCGACCGTCGGATCACGACCGTAGTACTCCGCCAGGAAGTGGTCGGCTGCCTCGCCCTTCAAGCCGCCTTCCATGATGGCTGTCGCGAGGTCCCATGCCGGGTCGTTGGCGCCGGAGTACTCCCAGTCCACGAGACACACCTCGTGCCCGTCATCCAGAGCGTTGGCTGGCGTCGGGTCGTTGTGGCTCGGTACCCTCGGCACACCGTCCCGGACCAAGTCGGCGGCGGCTGCGCGCCCGACCTCGAGCGCGGCGCGCAGCTTGCCCCTCTCTTCGCCCCGCACGTCTACGAGGGGCTCGTAACGCTCGAGCTCGGACGCAAGGTCGGTGGCGCTCTCGAACTCGGCGTCCGATCCGTGCAGACGGCGCAGGGCCGTGGCGAGCCGCGAGCGCGGCCCCGGCCTTTGAAGATCCGCTTCCGAGAGCGGGCGCGCATCGGCGACCGCAGGAGTGATCATGATGCCGGCATCGACGGCCGACCACAGCACCGACGGCGCCAGCCCGAGCCTGGCGGCCGCCTCGTGGTTGGAGAGCTCGGCCCGCCGATCGATGATCTGCTCGGTCCCGGCGCCGGCCAATCGCACGATCACCGACCCGCCCGGGCCGTCGAGCCGGTACACCCGATTCGTCAGGCTGGGCAACCTGGTTGCCGTGACGGCGCGCTCGGCGGACGCGACCGAGGACTCTGACAGGGATGCAGCGCTGCTGTCGCTGTCGATTGTCATTGCGCGCAACAGGATACCATCCGCCGCGCTGCACGGCCGCCTGTCTTAAGGCCGCGGCGAGCCGTCGGCTGTCGCATGGCACCGACTCGCGCGGCCGTGCCCCCGGTGGGAAGGCTCGGCGCAAGGCTGGCGCGGCCGCGGCGCCGGAGCGGCTCGAGCACGGGCGCGCGGCCCCTGCCACTGGGGTATACTACGCGCGGTTCCGCCGCGAGCGATGCTCGCTCAATACCGCGTAGCACGAGGGGGAGCACCACTTGCACCTGACCATACCCGCCGAGAGAGGCGTCTTCACCAGCCGCACCCTGAACCTGCGATCGATCAAGGCTGTCGGCTACGACATGGACTACACCCTGGTCCACTACAACATCGACGAGTGGGAGATGCGCGCCTACAAGCATCTTCAGCGTCGGCTCGCCTCCATCGGCTGGCCCGTGGAGCACCTGACCTTCGATCCCGACCAGGTCATCCGCGGTCTCATCATCGACCGCGAGCTGGGCAACACCGTCAAGGCGAACCGCTTCGGCTACGTCAAGCAGGCCGCGCACGGCACGCAGATGATGCGCTTCGAGGAGCAGCGCGACCTCTATGGGCGCATCGTGATCGACCTCGCCGAAAGGCGATGGGTGTTCCTGAACGCGCTCTTCTCGCTGTCCGAGGCGGTCATGTACGGGCAGCTGGTGGACCTGCTCGACAACCGCGAGCTGCCGGGCGTGCTCGGCTACGCCGATCTGTATGACACAGTGCGGCGCACCCTCGACGAGGCCCACATGGAGGGGCAGCTGAAGGCGGAGATCACCGCCGATCCCGACCGGTACGTGACCCGCGACCCGGAGGCCGCGCTGACGCTGCGCGACCAGATGGAGTCGGGCAAGAAGCTCCTGCTGATCACCAACTCGGGCTGGCACTACACCAACCGGATGATGTCGTACGCCTTCGACGAGTTCGCGCCGGGCTCGGGCACTTGGCGCGACTTCTTCAACGTCGTGATAGTCTCGTCGCACAAGCCGGACTTCTTCGACAGCAACACCCCGATCTACGAGATCGTGGCCGAGGACGGCACCCTCAAGCAGTGCGCCACGGGGCTCCAGGCCGACGGCGCGTACGTCGCGGGCAACGCTGCGCTCGTCGAGAAGCACCTCGGCGTCGACGGCACGGAGATCCTCTACGTTGGCGACCACATGTACAGCGACGTGCACGCGTCGAAGAAGGTGCGGCGCTGGCGCACCGCGCTGGTGCTGCAGGAGCTCGAGGAGGAGATCGCTGCACAGACGTCCTTCAAGCCGACCCAGCGCAAGCTCGACCGGCTGATGGCCCGGAAGGAGGTGCTCGAGGCCGAGTACGAGCACCTGCGCCTGATGCAGCAGCGCCGACGGGGGCGATATGGTCCGGAGCCCGACGCCTCGGCGCGGGAGATCCGGGAGGACATCGAGGATCTGCGCCGGCAGCTGGTCGCGCTGGATCTCGAGATCGCGCCGATGGCCCGCGCCGCGACCGAGCTGAACAACGAGCGTTGGGGCATGCTCATGCGCGTCGGCAAGGACAAGAGCCACCTGGCCTGGCAGGTCGAGCAGCACGCGGACATCTACACGTCGCGGGTCTCGAACCTGCTCTACGCGACGCCGTACGCGTACCTTCGCTCGCCGCGCGGCAGCTTGCCGCACGATCCGTGCCCGCCCGATCTGGGAGCGGGAGCGCTGACCCGGTGACGTCGCCGACGACGGGCGTGCCGCAAACCGACGACAGGCGCTTGGCCTGGAGTGCGACCGAGTACGCGATCCTGGGTAGGCGAGTCGAGGTTCGCTGCGCTGACCCGGCGGTCCTGAACACGCTCGACCTCGTCTATGAGCGCCTGAAGACCCCGCCGAGCAGCGCCGGAACGGCGGGCCCGCCGGACACGGGCAAGGTGGTGATGGACGTCGTCGTCGACCCGGGCGGCCGACACCTGATCGAGGTCGGCGGTCGGACCATCCGGGTCCCCGATGGGAATCGACTCGTCCACTACGCCCACCTGGTGCTGGCAAACGCGGCCGCGGCCGCCGTGTCGGGTGGGGAGGTCCTGCACAGCGGCGCGGTCGCGGATGACGACGGCGCCGTGATGCTGGTTGGCGGCTCCGGCGCGGGCAAGACCACGTTGACACTGGCCCTGACGCGGCTCGGATGGCGGTTCATGTCGGACGACTTCGCCGTTCTCCGCGATGACGGCACCGTCGAGCCGCTGCCCCGCCGGGCCAACGTGACGGCGGAGACCATCGAGCTCTTAGGATTGGAGCCTCCCGCGGCGGCGACTCCTCTCGCGACGTTCGGCGGCGAGAGCAAGTGGATGCTCGACGTCGAGGAGATGGGCCTCGGTGAGGTCGGAGGGACGGCGCCGCTCGCGGCGGTGTTCGTGCTCGACGACGGCCGGCAGGGCCGCGGCGCGACGCCGGGTGCCACGGACTGGTGGATCGAGCTGGATCACCTGCCGGACGGACTGGAGGAGGACGTGGGCCGCCTGCGCTCGGTGGCCGAGTGCACGGCGCTGCGCGAGAGGGTCCCTCCCGTGCTGCGAGTGCTGCTGCGGGAACGCGCGGGGGCGATACGCGACCTGGACGCGGCGCTTGCGCTCCACGATGCGACGGCGCTGTCGGCATGGACCGTGCCGCCGGGCACGGACGTGGCCGCCGGCGGAACGGACAACGGGATCGCGGTCGACGCCGCCGCTGTAGGGCCGTCGCATGCGGGCCGCGTCGATGCGCGCACCGGCGCGACGAGGGATCGCGCTCGAGCGCCGTCGCTCAGCCTTGTCAGCGATGCGCGTGGCCTTGTCTTGTTGGTGCCACACTCCCTCAGCCTTACGGGCCGTCGCTTCCTGCATGGCACCGAGGCCGGGGACGCGCTGACGACCCTGGCGCGACTCCACGCGGCGGTCTGCGCCGCCGGGGCGCCGGTCTACCGGCTCCGGGTCGGGCCGCCCGATGCAACGGCGGCCGTGGTCGCTGCCGCAGCCC
This sequence comes from Anaerolineae bacterium, assembly GCA_046259645.1. Classification (GTDB taxonomy): domain Bacteria; phylum Chloroflexota; class Anaerolineae; order Epilineales; family Epilineaceae; genus JBJYWW01. Next base: position 1,477 of record JBJYWW010000218.1, on the reverse strand, counting down.
GTGAGCCGCGTGATCCTCCGCCCCGCGTCGGTGCTGGCGGGCACGCCGGTGCCGGCGCCGAGGAAGGCGGCTAGCCGCCTGGCCGATCCCATCGTAGACGTGCCCGCCGCACTGCGGCTGCTAGCCGCCTCGCGCGACGTGGTTCGGCTGCCGGTTCAAGGAGGCAGCATGCGACCGGCGCTCGATGACGGCGACTTGGTGCGCGTGCGCGCCGGCACTGACGTCCGCGTCGGCGACATCGCGGTTGCGCAGGTGGGTGACCGGTTGATGGTGCATCGGGTTGTGTCCCGGGACGCCGAGCACGTCGTGCTCCGCGGAGACAACAGCGTGTCGCCCGACGGTCCCGTCGCCGTGGATAGCGTGCTGGGGCGCGTCATCGCGGTGGAGGGCTTCGACGGTCGGCGGCTTGACCAGAGCCCGGCCAAGGTGCTCGGCGTCGCGACCGCGGCCTATGCCCGGTTGCAGGGGCGGGTCGGCTCGCTGCCGCGCCCGGCCGCGGTGCAGCGCGCCGCGCTGCTCGGCGCGCGGGTCGCGCAGACGGGCATCGGACCGCTGCGCCCGCTCACGCCGGAGGAGCGGTTCGTGCTGCTCGCGGCGCGCGGCGCCCACGACGAGGGCGCGGTGTCGCGTGCAGCGAGGCTGCTCGACGCGGGACTAGAGTGGGGGACCGTGGTGGCCGCCGCGCGCGCCGGCCAGCTCGGTCCGCTCCTATTCGCCGGGGTCCTGGCTCTCGGTGCTGACGCAGCAGTGCCGCGACAGGCGATGGACGACCTGCGTCGGCTGTATGTGGGGAGCCTGGCGCGAGCGAACCGGACGGCTGCGGTGCTGCAGGACGTCCTGCGCGAGCTGGCCGATGCCGGGATCCCTGTGCTGGGCCACAAGGCCGTGGCGCTCAACGCGCTGGTGTTCGCCGATCCGGCGTTGAGGCTGGCCGGCGACATCGATCTCAGCGTGCCGGACGATCGCCGCCACGAGGCGGAGCGGCTGGTGGCGCACATCCGCCAGCCGCTGGCCGCGCGGTACCCGACGCGCCGTGAGCCCGACGCGCTGCACGTGGAGCTCGATGGCGCCGCGCATCACGACATGGACATCGCCCGGCATGGCGGCGGCCATTGGCAAGCGCTCGGACTGGACTGGCAGGCCATCTGGGGTCGCGCCCGGCCAGCGGCGGACCGGCTGATGCTGGTGCCGGAGCCGACCGATCTGCTGACCTGCCTCGTCGCCAACAGCATCAGGCGCGGCTTCGCGCCGACGAGGGTAGTCTCGGACATCGCGGAGGAGCTGCGAGTCCTCGGCGGCTCCGTCAACTGGCGACTGTTTGCAGCTGACGCGAGTCGCTCCGGCCTTGACAGGCGCGCCTGGATCGCGCTTGGCCTGGCGCGCGACTGGTTCGACGCCGCGGTCCCGGCCGCTGCGCTCGAGCCGCCAGACGGACTCCGGCCGCTCCCCTACGAGCGCTGGCTGCTGGAGTGGAAGC
>JBJYWW010000217.1:0-3155 GCA_046259645.1 Anaerolineae bacterium | reverse complement strand
TATGAGGGGGAGCTCCGCCGTGGACCACCTTGCCCTTTACCGATCACGCCACGCTCCGGACCAACGAGTTGTCATAACCGGGCTCGGCGCGATCACGTCGATTGGCCTCTCGGTACCGGAGTTCTGGGACAGCGTGACGACGGGCCGCAGCGGCGTGCGGCTGATAGATGGCTACGACGTCGACGACTATCCGACGCACATCGCTGGAGTAGTCCCGCCGTTCGATCCGCCCGAGTTCCTGTCGCGGAAGCGCGCCAGGCGAATGGCGCGCTTCTCGCAGCTCGCGGTGATCGCGGCGCACGAGGCACTCGAGGACGCGGGTCTTGGGCACGCGCTGGAGAGCGAACGGGCAGGCGTTCTGCTGGGTTGCGCCATCGGCGGCCTCGACGAGCACCAGGAAGCGGTCGAGACGATGGTCGATAAGGGCGGGATGCGGATCTCGCCGTTCTATATCGTGATGTCGCCGGCCAACCTGGCGGGCTTCCACGTGGCCAACGAGTACCGGATCCTCGGCTACAACAACTCGGTCGTCACGGCCTGCGCCGCCGGCACCCAGGCGATCGGGGAGGCCACCGAGGTGATCCGCCGCGGCGACGCGGACGTCATGGTCGCCGGCGGCACCGAGGCCGGCTTGAGCGAGCTGGGGCTGGCGGCGTTCTGCGTCAACCAGGCGTTCAGCCGGCGCAACGACGAGCCGGAGAAGGCCAGCCGCCCGTTCGACATCGACCGCGACGGCTTCGTCGGCGGTGAAGGCTCCGGCATCGTGGTTCTCGAGCGACTCGACCGCGCGCTCGAGCGCGGTGCAGACATCCATGCCGAGGTGCTCGGTTACGGGGCATCCAACGACGCGTATCACCTGATCGCGCCGGACCCGGAGGGAGTCGGAGCGGCTCGGGCGATCAAGGCCGCCTTGCGTCGCGCGGACGTCCCGGCCGAGGCGATCGACTACATCAACGCGCACGCGACCGGCACACCGCTCGGCGACGTCTCGGAGACGAAGGCGATCAAGGCGGTCCTGGGCGAGCGAGCCTACGATGTCCCGGTCAGCTCCACCAAGAGTCAGATCGGGCATCTGTTCGGCGCGGCGGGCGCGGTCGAGGGCATCGCCACGATCCTGGCCTTGCGCAACGGAATCCTCCCGCCGACGATCAACCTCGACAACCCCGATCCGGAGTGCGACCTCGACTACGTGCCGCTCGTCGCGCGCGAGGCCGACATCCGGATAGCCATGTCAAACTCGTTCGGTCTCGGTGGGCAGAACGCGGTGATCGTGTTCGCGCGTTGGGAGGGCGAGTAGGCCTGCCGAGTGCAGCGGCGGGCCCGACTGGCGCGACGCAGCAGCTCGCGCCGACTCGACGGAGCAGCAAGTGATCGTAGGCGTGGAAGTGAAGGAGCTTGTCGGCCACAGCGACGACAGGCAGACGTTTCGCGAGGTGATCAGGGCATCGGACGCGTTCTTCGGCGAGGGCTTCGGCCAGCTGTCGTATGCGCTGATGAACCCTGGAACGGCCAAGGCCTGGCACGTGCATCAGCGGCAGGTCGACTGGTGGTCCGTCCCGATGGGAGCCTTGAAGCTGGCGCTGTACGACACCCGTGCCGACTCGCCGACTTCGGGTGAGCTCGACGAGTTCTTGCTCGGACCGGAGCACGGCCACAAGGTCGTGCGCATCCCGCCAGGCGTGGCCCACGGTTGCCGGGTGCTCGGCGGGATGACGCAGCTCTTCTACGTCACCTCCAATGAGTACGATCCGGCCGACGAGGGCCGCATCCCGCACGACGATCCGACCATCGGCTACGACTGGATGGCCGAGCCCGAGATAAAGTAGCCCTCCCGAGCGGCTATCGCAGCCGCGCTGAGGCGCTCGCCACGCTGTCGACGCAGTGCCGCTGACCGGGTCGCTAGCGGGCGAGTCGGAGCAGCTCCTGTGAGCCCGCGGGTGGCGCCTGTGTGGGTGCGTCCGTCGGAACGGGCTGTTGCGACGGCTCCGGAGGGGCCGCAGGCGGCTGTGGAGGAGCCTCCGTTGGTGCCGGCGACGGCTCCGGTCCGGGGTTGGTTGGCGCCGGAGCGCCCGCTGACGTAGGCGGCGGCGGGGCGGCGGGCTCTGTTGGCGCAGGAGGCGAGGTCGGCACGGGCACGTTCGCGGTGGGCGAGGCGAGCGACCCCGTCGTGGGCACGCTCGTAGCGCCCGGTCCGGCCGGGGGCGATGAGCCGGGCGGCGCGGAGCCAGGCGCGGTAGGTTCCGTCGGCGGGGTGGGCTGCCCGGCGGCTCCGGGCACGACCGTGTCTACCGGCACCGGCGCGGTGGCCACCGGCGGCGTGTACCACGTCGTCGGTATGCTCGGCGGGTACACGGCAGTGGGCGTCGGATAGCCCTTCCACGCGGTCGGCCACGGCGGCGCGGTGGGCGCTGCCGGACCGGGCGGGCTCGCGCGGCGCGTCGGCGGGCGCGGAACGTAAATGGTCGCTCCGGCATAGAGCACCGTGCTGGTCATGCAGTTGGCGGTCATGAGCCGGCGGGCACTGACTCCCGTCCGCAGCGCCAAGCCGATCAGCGTGTCGCCCGGCTGCACGACGTAGGTGTACCAGCCGAACGGGGCGCTGCACGGCACCGGCGCGCCGGGCGCGGGATACTGGCCCGCGGCATCGGGCGGCCACGAGCTCGCAGCTCCGCTGGTCGGGACCGCGGCGGCGCCCTGAGCCGGCAGCACAGGCGGCAGAAGAGGCGGCTCGTCGGTGGGCGCGACTGCGACGCGCCACTGGATGCTGTGCACGGGCCTCTCGCCCGCGGTCGAGGCGCCACCGGAGCCCGCCGCGCCATCGTCTATCTCGGCGCCGGTCTGGTCGCCCGAAGTCATGTAGATCGTCGTGACGTAGCTGCCGGCGGGCCAAGTTCCGCCGCCGTGCGACATGGGCACGTTGTCCCGGCCCCCGCCCGTGTATTGGCGGGACGTCTCGAACGCCGGCTCGCCGGAGCTGTCGAGGGTCCTGATCGTGACAGGCGACTCCTCCATGAGCGCGTAGTCGAGGGTGGCGTAGACCACCCGCGTGCCAGTGGGGAAGACGTCGCTGGGAGACGCGTCCGGGGCGGCCCCGACGCGGAACTGGTGCACCATCGGCCCGTCGCCGGCTCCGGCGGCGATGGCGCCATACGGCG
>JBJYWW010000216.1:0-5580 GCA_046259645.1 Anaerolineae bacterium | reverse complement strand
GCCACGGGCGAAATCGAGCAGGTTGTCGCGGGAACCGAGCACACGCAGGAGATCACGGTGCACAACCTCTCGGGCGAGCTCGTCATCTTCACGGTCGAGGCCTCCCTGCTCTACGATGACGATGTCGACCGCGGCCTCACCGTCATTGCCCCGGGGGCGCCGGTGCCGCTTCCGGCCGGGGCCGATGCCACACTCGACGTCGAGTTCGACCTCGATCCCGCTGCGCTGCGCGACTGGCCCATGCGGCCGAGCGCCGGCGCGTCGTCCGGCGCCCTGCGCGACGTGGAGCTCGACGGCTACGTCACGCTGACGCCGATCAGGGTCGGCGGCCAGGCGGATCCGGATGTCCCGGCCGCGGCGGTTCCGTTCTACGTCCTGCCGCGAGCCGCGTCCGAGGTCCACACGCGGGGCCTCCCCGCCGTCGGCCAGGCCGACGAGGACGACGGCACGCTGCTCTTCACCAATCACTCGGCGTTCGACGGTGACTTCGAGCTGTTCGTGGCCCCTGTCGACACGTCGCGCGGCACGGCGGCGGAGGACCCGGATGAGGCCGATGTGCTGCACGAGCTCGATCTCCGCGCCGTAGGCGTGCGCTACGAGGAGCCGACCGAAGAGGTGACCCGCACGATGCTCACGTTCGCGCTGGCCCGGCACGAGGAGGCGGCCGTTCCCAACGTGACGCGCTTCGAGGTGTTCATCGACATCGACGGCGACTGGGCGCCCGACTACCGCATCCGCGAGCGGTCGAGCCGTGGGCGGATGCAAACGTACTGGGCCGAGTGGGACCCCGAGGCAGGCGCGGCGGTCGGCGGCGAGTTCGTCACCGACACGCTCCACGCCACCGACCTCTACACGCACTTGACCACGATGAGCGTGCCGATCGAGCGCGTGGGCCTGACCGAGCCCGGACTGATCTACTTCTACGTGGCGGCCGTCGGCCTAACCGAGGACTGGCTCGGCGTGCCGGGCACCGATCTGGCGCCAGATGCCGCCGTCGCTACCGAAGGGGCCACGGCTCGATTCAGCTTCGACCCGAGCGGGCGTTCTCGAGTCCCCGACATCTGGTCGGGCGTGGTTCCGGCGCGCGGCGAGCTGGCGGTGCCGGTCTCAAGCGATGGCCCGTCGTGGAACGCGCTGTTGGCCTTCTACCCCGACAACAGGTTCGAGGCGGAGGGCCGGCAGATGCAGCTGCTGCTGCCGGGTGAGATGGAGCCGCGGGTATTCACGTCACAGCTGCCTTGGCTCAGCCGATAGGGCGCGCGTGCCGCCGGCATAGGATCGGCGCGCGACGCAACCTCGCCGCGTCGACCAGGCGCGAGGCGAGCGGGCCGAGTAACCAAACCGCGTCGACCGATAGCGACGCGCTAGGACAGCCGCATAACCAACCTGGGAGCGACACATGAAGGTGCTTGTCACCGGTGGGGCCGGGTACATCGGCAGCGTGACGACCGCCGAGCTGCTGGGCGCTGGCCACGAAGTGGTCGTGCTCGACAACCTCTACCAAGGGCATCGCGAAGCCGTGCCGCCCGACGCGGCCTTCGTCGAAGGCGACCTGGCCGACCGCGCGGCCCTCGCCGCGCTGTTCGAGTCCCATCCAGGGATCGAGGCGGTCATGCACTTCGCGTCTTACACCCTCGTCGGCGAGAGCATGGCCGCTCCCCTGAAGTACCTGCGCGACAATGTCGTGAACGCCGAAAACCTGCTCGGGGCGGCGCTCGCGGGCGGCGCCAAGCGCTTCATCCTGTCGTCCACCGCGAACCTGTTCGATGACCCCGAGCACATGCCGATCACGGAGACCGAGCGCATCGTGCCCGGCTCGCCGTACGGCGAGTCTAAGCACATGATCGAGCGCGTGCTGTACTGGCTCGAGCGCACCCGCGGGCTGCGCTACGCCTCGCTGCGCTACTTCAACGCCTGCGGCTGCACCCCCGACCAGGGCGAGGACCACGATCCGGAGACGCACCTGATACCGCTTGTTCTGCAGGTCGCGAACGGGCAACGCGATCACATCGTGGTGTTCGGCGACGACTACCCCACGCGCGACGGCACCTGCGTCCGCGACTACATCCACGTCGCCGACTTGGCGCGGGCCCACATCCTCGCCCTCGAGGCGCTCGACGACCTCGGCAGCCGCAGGTACAACCTCGGAAACGGCCTAGGCTTCACGGTGCTGGAGGTCATCGAGGCGGCGCGGCGCGTGACCGGCCACCCGATTCCGCACGTCGTCGGCCCGCGGCGACCCGGTGACCCCGCCACGCTGATCGCCTCATCGGAGGCGATCAAGGCCGAGCTTAGATGGGAACCCAAGATGCCGGACCTGGAGGACATTGTCGCCAGCGCGTGGCGGTGGCACGAGGCGCATCCGCACGGCTACGGCGATTGACGGCCGCGGCTGACCGCGGCGCGGCGGGCCCCGGCTCATCGCGCCGCTGCGGGCCGCAGCATAGCCCGGCCGAGCGCGGGCGCCCCTATCGCCCTCGCGTGAGGCGCCCGACCCGGTCTAGCCCTGGCCACCCCACGGACCGCTCACCACCTGCTCGATGATGTCGATGGCCAGCACTTCGGCCTCGCGCGCCACCTCCAGCGCCTCGACCGCCTCCGTGATCGCCTGGTCGTCGTCGACCACCGCCTCGAAGTCGCTCATGTCGAACGGGAACAGCTCGGCCAGGCGCCCCATCGCGGACGCGGCGGTGGCGTAGGCCGCAACGGCCGGCGCCATCTCGTCCGCCACGTCCTCGTTGCGTGCCGCTAGCCGGGCCAGGAACTCGTGGGCCTGCCGCCTGCCCTCGGCGTAGCACTGGGCGTTGTAGCTGTTGCCCCAGGCGTTGGCCCGACTCGCCGTCAGCGACTCGATCCACAAGTCGTAGGCCTCGGCGCCCCAGCGGTATCGCTGGCCCAGCCACTGTCGGTCGAACATCAGCACCGCATTGCGCAGCGCGTGCTTGTCGGCCGTCTCCCGCGCGAACTCCGTGGGCGTCGGGAACGCCAGTAGGTAGTCGCCGCCTGGCGCCTCCACGTCGGCATAGGGGATCGGTGGCTGGTCCTCGCCGTGCAGGCCCTTGAACGACTCGACCAGGTAGCTGTCGCCCTCTATTCCCACGACTATCGCGAACTCGGGCACGTAGGCGCCCCACAGCACGCACGGCCGTCCGGCCTCCACCTCGCGTCGCGCGATGTCGAATGACACGCGCGCGTGGTCGGCGCGACGCGCCTCGTTCGACGGGTCGCCGTGGCACTCACCCGACCCGAATCGCAGCACGCTTCGCCCGAGCATGCGGACGCCCCACTCCAGCTGCTCCCAGTCGAACACCGTCGGCCCGGACACGCACAGCTCGTCGTGCACGCACAGGTGGAACGCGTAGCCGCACGTGCCGGCGACCTCCACCAGATCCACGTCGGCGCCGAGCGCGTCCAGGCACCCCGTCGCGGCCGCGACCCAGCTCAGCCACGCCGCCTTGTACTCGACCTCACCCGGCACTCTTACCGCCTCAGATGCAGTCGGCACCTCTATCACTCCCCCGACGGCCCCTCCCGGTTGCGCAATAGATCTAGGCGTAGTGTGCTAGCGACTCCACGCGCATGTCGTGCAGCCGCCGGCGGATGACGCGCGCCGCCTTCTGCGTCATCAGGTAGCCCAGGTCCGGGTTCTCGTCGAACAGATCCAGCAGCTTCTGAGCGTCGAACTCCACGACCCGGCAGTCCGTCTCGGCCAGGGCGCCGGCTGATGTCCGCTGTGGTGGGACAAGGCCCGACCAGCCGAACACCTCGCCTGGCCCGACGGTGCTCACCGTCACGCCCTTGGTCTTCATGCTGCCGGTGAACTGCTCGGAGACGCTGTGCTTCACGTCACGGTCCGGCAGCTCCATCACGATGGCGACCGTCCCGTCCTCCACCAGATAGAAGTGCTTGATGTCCTCTCCCTCGTGGAAGAAGCTGTCGCCGGCGCCGTACTTGCGATGCTCAGCCGAGTCGGCGATCGTCACCAGGTTATCGTGGTTCAGGCCGGCGAAGAACGGGTACCGCCGGAGCACCTCCGGTGAAACCATCTCCTGCTCCTTTCGTCATCGGGCGTCGGCCCAGCTGTCGCCGCGGGCCGACGCCCTGCGCGGCCCGGAGCGAACGTCTCTCAGCACTGGGCCGCGGGTCGAGCGCGTGTCGTCCTCAGACGCCGCGGCTGAACCGCTTCACCTCCTCGCCTGACGAGTCCTTGATGATGACCTCGAGCGGCATCTGCCCGGGCAGGCTGTGCGTGGCGCACGACATGCACGGGTCGTAGCACCGGAACGCCATCTCGACGCGGTTCAGGATGCCGTCCGTGATCTCGGTGCCGGGCGTGATCAGCCCCGCCGCCGCCTTGCCCACGGACATGTTGATCGGGGCGTTGTTGTTCGTCGTGCCGACGATGAGGTTCACGTCGGTCAGCATACCGTTGTCGTCGGTGACGTAGTGGTGGGTCAGGGTGCCGCGCGGCGCCTCGACGCAGCCGATGCCCACACTCGGCGTGTTCGTCATCACCGGGCGAACGTCGGGATCGGTGATCTCGGAGTCCTGGCTCAGCTCGAGCATGCGCTCCGCGGCGTACATCAGCTCGATGATGCGCGCCCAGTGCGTCGCCAGGCGGTAGTGCACGGGCTCGTATCGCCCGTTGGTCTTCTTGCTGCCAAGCGTCTCGTAGAACTTCTCGAACGCCGCCTGCGCCTTGGGCGTCGCCATGCTGTCGCTGACGTTCAGTCGCGACAAGGGCGTGCAGATGTAGACGCCGCTGTCCACGCCGTCCTCGAACCCCTTCCAGCCCACGCCCTTCAGGTACGGGAACTTCAGGTAGCTCCACGGCTCCACGTGCTCGGCCACCTGGTTCGCGTAGTCCTTGGCGTCGTACTTCACGAACTCCTTGCCGGTTGGGTCGACGACGCGGATCTTGCCATCGTAGAAGTTGACCTGGTTGGCCTCGTCCACCATGCCCATGGAGTAGGTCTGGTCGGCGAACGCACCCGACAGCACCAGATCCACGTACTGCTGGTTGCCGAGCACCACGTCGTCGAACACCTGGAGCGTGAACTCGGCGAACTCGACGTTGTCCTTCGCGATCTGCTCGATCTCGTCGCGCATCTCGGGCGTCATCGCCTGGCTCCAGCCGCCAGGCAGGCCGGCAACCGGATGGATACCACGGCCGCCCAGCATCTGGATGACGTGGTGGTTGCGCTTCCGGCACTCGATGACCTTCGATCCGACCTCGACGCCCACCTTGTGAATCACGCCCAGGATGTTGCGCTCCGCCGCCGGCGCATCGGGCCCAACCACGAAGTCCGGAGCGCCGAGCGCGTAGAAGTGCACCGTGTGGTCGGTGCAGAAGAACGCCATGTAGAACAACTCGCGCAGCTTCTTCACGGACGACTTCGGCTCGACCGAGTAGAGGTCGTCGAGCGCCTTGGTCGCCGCCATGTGGTGCGCTTCCGGGCAGACGCCGCAGATGCGGTTGGTGATGCGCGGCATCTCCTCCGCGGGACGACCGACGCAGAACTCCTCGAAGCCGCGCAGCTCGGGGATCTGGAGGTACGTGTTCGCCACACCCCCGTCGTC
>JBJYWW010000215.1:6350-8294 GCA_046259645.1 Anaerolineae bacterium | reverse complement strand
GCCTGCCCCGCAGGAATCAGGCCCGCCTGCGCCTGCTCCGCCTCGATCAGCCGCGCGATCTCGGCCGTCAGTCCGCGCTCCGCCTCGCCGCCTGTGAGACCGAGCGCGTCGCCCGGCGCGGTGAGCTCGAGCGCGACACGAGCCCACGCTGACGGGCGCCAGCGCTTGACCGCCGCGCCGGAGCCGGGGTGCACGGCCATGAGGCCACGCTCCTCGGGCGGCGTGGCGGCCCCCGCGACTGACCGCAGCGGCTCCAGGAGCCGTGCGGCCTGCGCCTGGTCGGCCCCGGTCAACCGCAACTCGAGCGGCGCGTCCCGCGGACCGGCGATCGACGGCGCCCGACCAGCCAGGGCATCGACGAGCGCGATGTTGGCGGCCGCCGTGTGCCGCGGCCGGAGCCGCGCCGGCAGCACGTGCGTGGCGAACAGGCTCACGCCGGCGTCGGAGTGCCCGGCCCGCACAGGCACGCCGGACCTGGCGGCGAGCCAGGCGCCCCAGTAGTCGTCGTCGCGCAGGACGATGGCAGCGTCGTACGGCCGCCCGCCCGCCGTGCGCAACTCGTTGGCGGCGCTCCGCAGCAGCTGGTACGACCGCCACGGCGCGCCGCGCGCGCGGCGATCGTACCACGGGAACTCGAGCGTGACGACGCGATCCAGTTCCGGCAGGCGATCGGCAATCGGCTTCGCCCACGGGCCTACCAGCAGAGTCAGCACCGCGTCGGGCCAGGCCTCTCGCGCTCGCCGCACCGCGGGGCCCGTGAAGAGGACGTCGCCGATGTGGTCCGGCCTAATGAGCAGGATCTCGGGGGCGTCCGGCAGTCGGGGACTGCGTTCGGGCAGGGGTAGGGCCGCCGTTCGCGCCTCGGGCGCGAGCCGCAACATCGCGGACCGCACCCGCGCCCGGGAGGGTAGGCGCGTCACACGTTGCTCCCCGGGTCGTCGAGCCCGCCGGTGTAGCCCCCCTCTAGCCCGGCGCCGCAGCCGGGGTCGTCGCTCCTGGGTCCGGCGTCGCCGTAGAGCTCCTCGATCCGCGGAACGAGGACGTCCCATCGATAGCCTGCTTCCGCCTTAGCGCGAGCGCGGGCCCCGAGATCCCTCTGCAGCTGCTCGTCGTCCATCACCCGCGCGATGGCCGCCGCCAGGTCGGCCGGCTTATCGGCCAGCAGGACCTCATGGCCGTCGCGCACGTCGAGCCCCTCCACCGCGAGAGACGTCGCGACGATCGGCTTGGCCATGGCCATCGCCTCGAGGACCTTCAGGCGCGTGCCGCCACCCACCCGCAACGGCACCACCACCACCTGCGCCCGCTCGAGCCACGGTCGAACGTCGGGGACGGCGCCGGTCACCGACACGTCCCCGGTGGCCAGCGCCGCCACCGCCGGCGCCGGATCGCGACCCACGATGGCGAGTCGGGCCGCCGGCTGCGCGCGGCGCACCCTGGGCCATACGTCGCTGCAGAGCCAGCGCGCGGCGTCGACGTTTGGCCGGAAGTCCATCTTGCCCACGAAGACGCACAACCCGCTCTCGACGGGCGCCGAGCCGGAGAGGCTGGATCCGCCCTCGTCGCGAGCGCCCGACGACTCTGGCTCATAGGTGTCGGTGTCGACGCCGTTCGGCACCACGGCGATGCGGTGCCTGCCGCCCAAGGATCGCAGAGCGCGGGCGTCCGCCTCGCTTACGGCAACCGTGGCGTCCGCCGCGTCCATGAGCGACCGCTCGTACCGACGGAGCTTGAGCGTCTGCGCGACCGAGTACAGGGCGCCGTGCCAGCGCGAGGGGTGGCGCGCGTCGGTCATCCAGGCGCGGTGCTGCAGCAGCCACTCGGCGTTATGCGCGTCGTAGATCAGGCGCGGGCTCGGCGCACCGGGCCCGTCGGGGCTCGATTCGCCGTCGCGTGCCCTGCCGTCGCGTGCCCGGCTGTAGCGTGCCCGGCCGTCGAGCGCCC
>JBJYWW010000215.1:4374-6250 GCA_046259645.1 Anaerolineae bacterium | reverse complement strand
CGTCGAGCGCCCGTGTGCCGCGCGCAAGGCGCGCCGCGCGGTCGGGCGCCAATCGCGCGGCACGCGACGCCGCGGCGCCGTCCGCGCCGCAAGCCGCAGCGAACGCCGCCATGCCTATCGGCGCCATCTCGAGCCCCTCGATCTGGATCACATCGAAGCCACCCGTACCCGTCCCGTCGGGATCGGCGCGGCGCTCTGAGGCGGCGACGTCGCGGGCCAGGGCGATCAGGCCGGGATCACTCAGCCGCAACGCGAGATCCGGAAGCGCGTCAAGCCCCGTGTCGCGCAGCCTGGCGGTGATCGATCGCGGCGGCGGCGCCGGGCTCCCAAAGACCCGGACGCCGAGCTCGGCCAGCGGTCCGAGGGCCGCGTCCGGAGCGCCGAACGCCAGCAGGGTGACCGAGTGCCGCCTTGCCAGCTGCGCCGCCACGTTGAGGTTGCGCAACGCGGTGCCCTGTGTCGGCGGCCACGGCACCTGGGGGGCCACGAGCAGGACCTTCACGGTCCGGTTCGCCCTGCATCCGGCCGCGCTGGGGCCGATCGGCCTTCCCGCGCCGGGCGCGCCCTCTCCCGCGCACCAGGCCGCCCGGTCAGGACCTCGCGGTAGACGTCAAGAGTCGATCGGGCCATGCGCTCCACGGAGAACTCGCGCGCTCGCGCCCGACCGGCGTTGCGCAACGAAGAGCGAAGCGCTGGGTCGTCCAAGAGGCGCGCCACGCCATCGGCCCAGGCGCGATCATCGTGAGGCGGTGTCAGTAGAGCAGCCTCGCCGACGGTCTCGCGCAGGCCTGCCACGTCGGACACCACGGTCGGCGCGCCGGCCGCCATCGCCTCCAGCGGCGTCAGCCCGAACCCCTCGTCGACCGCGGGGTGGGCCATGACGGCGGCCCGACGGTACAGCGCGCCGAGCTCGTCGTCACTCACGAAGCCGAGGAACCGGGCACGGTCACCGAGCCCCAGCTCGGCGGCGAGCTGGTACGTCTCGGCGCTCCGCCAGCCGTCGGCGCCCACGAGCGCCAGGTCGATGTCGCGGCCGGCGTCGATCAGCCGTCGAAAGGCCCGCAGCAGCGTGTCGACGTTCTTGCGCGGCTCGATGGTGCTGACGAACAGCACGAAGTTGTCACGAAGCCCCAGCCCGTCGATTGCTTTGCGGTCGCCGTCCGGGTCGCCCGGGGCGAAGCACCGGTTCGGGATCGCGTTGGGGATCACGCGCACGTTGTCGGCGTCTACGTCCGTGAGCTCGAGAAGCTCCGCCCTGGTGTGCCGCGACACTGCGATCACTCGGTCGGCTCGGAGCACGGCTTGGCGGACACGCCCGTAGTACCGCAGGCTGTCGGAAGTGAGGAGCTCGGGCCGCCTCAAGAACGCCACGTCGTGGACGGTTGCCACCGCGGGTCCGCGCCACGCTCGCGGGACGATCGAGTCGGTTGAGTGCAGCAGGTCCAATCGCGCCGGGAGGAGCTCGAGAGGCAGTGCCCAACCCTCGAGACGGTGGTGCGGCGGGGTGTGCAGGCGCAAGCTCTCGAACCGGGCAGGCGGCGGCGCTGCCGCGCCGCTCTGGAGCGAATCGGGGGCCCGCGCCACAGTCGCGCCGGTCGCGGTCGAACGCGCCGGCGCCTCGTCACCAACTTGCGTCGTCGGCCGCGCTACTGGAGGCTCGTCCGGCGCCTCGAGGTTGCCGACGCCGCGTCCCGCGCCCCGCCAGTGGTCGAGGACCACGATCTCCTCGGGCGGCGACAGCTGCGCCAGGCCCGCCAGCAATCGCGTTACGTGCTCGGAGATACCGCCGCCGCGGTACGCTCGCAGCCGCGCGTCGATGCCGATGCGCATGCGGCGAAGTATATCACGCGCGTGGGCGCCGGAATCTCGGCCCGGC
>JBJYWW010000215.1:0-4274 GCA_046259645.1 Anaerolineae bacterium | reverse complement strand
CCCGCGCCGCGGATTCGCGAGAGCGCGGCCACGGGAAGCGCGCGCCCGACCGCCCTCTCCGATGGGCTAGGAGCCCGCGCTCCTGTACAGCGACGGCAGGTGCAGGCGGTACTCGCGCGTCTCGGGCGTCGCCGTGACCAGCGGCGGCGCCTCGCGGGCCTCGATCCGGAGCCGCTGCACGTCGCCGGCCCCCGGCGGGTTCATGGGGTAGACCGCCAGGATCTGGTCGGGCACGTCGGGCACGGCGTCCGCGTCGATCGTCAGCTTGACGGCGCTGGTGCCCTGTCCGGTGAACGGCACCGTCCACGACGCCAAGTCGAACGTGAGCGCGGTCTCATCGAACGAGAACCGGTCCGGTCCGATGCCGTTGCCCATCCAGCCGAGGTCGGGCACCACGTCCATCGCCTTCATCACGTCGGGATCGCCGCGAACGTCGTCGAAGCCCGGTGCGAGCCGAGCCACGCCGTTGAAGCTCACCGGCGTCCCCGACTGATAGCCGAGTCGGGCCGCGTCGACCCGCATGATGATGGTTCGGCTGAAGATGTCGACCTCGGCGAAGCCGAGCAGGGACATTGACGAGTCGAGCGTCAGTGGGTTGGTGCTGACGACGCGGCCGAAGATCAGCCGCTGCCGGCCGTTGGGCACGCCCCGCGTGGCAAGGCCCTCGTCGGCGTTGAACATGAAGTAGTCCATGTTCGTGTCGCCGTTGGTGTCGAGGAAGACCTGCGCCTGCACCTCTTGCGGGATGACCCGCGTGCCGCTCGTGTGGATGGCGATCTCCACCGCGCGCCCGCCCGATTGGTCGACGCGCGCTCCCACCAGGTCGACGTTGATCCTCGGATCGACGTCCTCCTCGATCTCGTCGCCGGCCACCAGGGCGAACAGCTCTGCGTCGCCGGGGCCTTGCCCGCGGTTCCGGAGCTCCAGGTCGGTCTCGAGGTCGGCAGGGTTCACGTACACCGGCTCCTGCACGGAGCTGATGTCCGTGGCGGCGCGCGGCAGGATGTAGACCGGCACCTGCACTCGGTCGCCGTTCGCGACGGGAGTGCCTGAGTCATCGACCTCCGTCACGTAGACGGCGGCGTCCACCTCGGCGTCGCCGATCGCGCCGCTCGGGCCGTAGATCAGCCGCTCTCCGCCGTAGACCCGGTATTGCTTGAGATCCGCGGCGTGGACCGTCACGTTCAGGTCGGTGGCCGCCGTGCCGCCGGCCGGGACCGTGAGCTCCGCGGGCGAGACGTCGAGTTGCACGCCCGCGCCCTCGTCGTCCGGCTGGAGTATCTCGACCTCTACCCGGTAGCGTTTGGCGGCGCCGGACAGGTTGTGGACGGTGACCGGCGCCGTGTCGACGTACCGGTCGGTGACGGCCTGGAAGCCGAACATGACGCTGGCGATGCTGCCGGCGCGGGCTACGGTCATGCCGCGCGCCGCGGCCGCGACGTCGAGCCGTCCCGCGCCGCCCTGCGCGATGGCGGCTCGATCGCCGTCGACGTTGCTGCCCAGGTGAACGCTGGGCAGCGCGTAGTTCACCAGCATCGCCGCGGCGTCCTGCGCGGTGACGGCGGACGCCGCGTCGAGCGGCGCATCCTCCGCGGCGAGCCCGTCGGCCCGCAGTCGCTGCACGAGCAGGGCCGCGCCGCCAGCGACAACGGGGCACGCCATCGACGTGCCGCTCTGCGTGACCGCGCCGGTGCCGGACCCTGCGCGCGGCGCCCGGATGTTGGTGCCCGGCGCGGAGATGTCCGGCTTCAGCGCCCCGGCGCGGCTCGGGCCTCGACTGCTGAAGCTCGACAGGGTGTCGATCAGGTACTCGAGCTCCATCGCGTTGCTGAACTGCTCGGAGAACTTGGCCTCTACTACGGTACCGGCGTCCAGCATGTCGCGGAGGTTGTCGCCGTCGCTCTTGCGAATCATGAAGGCCGGGATGCCGACCTTCTCGCCGCTCGAGGTCATGGTGCCCACCGATTCGCCGGTGTTGTAAACCACGGCGCCCTTCGCGCCCGCCTCCTCCGCCAGCTGCAGCTTGCCCTCGTACGTGCAGCCGTTGGTGCGCGCGCCGTCGATGAGCGCGATCCGGCGATCGGTCTCCCCGGCGGGCTCGTCGCCGGGGCAGGCCCGGCCGAACCACGCCAGGTCCTCCTTGAGGTCGCGCTCGCCCTGCATCTGCTGGCTCAAGTTGGGCGCCGCCTCGGCGGCCTGGATGTCGAACGTCAGGTTGTCGTACGTCACCTGAATCATGTCCGACATCTCGCCCGGCGGGATCGTGCTGGCCACGCTCAGCGCGTGGGGCGCGGCGCCGGGCGACCCGGCGATGAACGCCACGTCGCCGTCGTTGCCGGCGGAGGCGACAACGATGATCCCGGCCTCGGTCGCGCGCCGCACGAACTCCGACGCCTCATCGAGGTCGGACGCGAACGACGCGCCGAGGCTCATGTTGATCACGTCGACTCGGCACAGCCCGTTGGCGTCGGTCTCGCACTCGCCGGGCACCTCGCGACCGAGATTGGCCTCGATTGCCCACTCGATCGCGTCGTTGGCCAGGTTCGTGGCGCCGTTCGGTATGCCGCCGAAGACCTTGAGCGCGATCAGCTCCGCGTCCGGCGCCATGCCATGAGGCACTTGGCTCACGCCCTGCTGGCCGGCGATGATCCCCGACACGTGCGTGCCGTGCCCCAGCTGGTCGAGGGGGTCCGCGTCGGGGTTCGGCTGCAGCAGGTCCGGCCTGCTCGCGGGAGCGTTGGAGGCGTAGTTGGTCCCGGCGAAGTCCCAGCCGCCGACGACCTTGCTGCTGGGGTAGTGGCGCTTGTCCTCCAGCTTGTCGGGGTCGTTGCCGGCGTAGTCGGCGGACTTCCCGCTGCCGCCCAGCGACTTGTGCGTGTAGTCGATGCCTGTGTCGATGACCGCCACGCGGACGCCGCGCCCCGTGAACCCGAGCTCCTCGATCACGGTCTGGGCGCCCACCAGCGGCACCACGTCGTCCATGTCGGGTGTGTGCTCGGGAGCGCGGTAGATGCGCCTCACGCCTGGGGTGCGCGAGATCGCCTCGACCTGCTCGCGCGTGGCGAGCACGAGGAAGCCGTTGGCAGCCGTGTCGTACGTGCTCACGATCGTCGCGCCCGTTCCCTCGATATGTTCGCGCGCCGGCGCCTGGTCCGCGGCCACAGCCGCGTACGCGTAGTCGAGCGTGGCCTGAGCGGAGGTGCTCACGTCGCCCACCTCCCCGCCGTGCCCGCGATAGAGGTCCAAGGCGGAAGCGTGATCGAGACTCACGACCACTGCCAGCGGGCCGTCGTCCGCCTCGACCCAGCTGCGGTCCGCCATGACCGACGGGTCGATCACGGCGTAGTCGGGCTCTGCTGAGGTCACCGACGCGCCCAGTAGGGTCACGGCGATGACGGAGGTGATCACGACGACGAGCACGGGCACTGGCAGGCGCTGGAACACGGTTGGGACCTCCGCGAGCTAGGGACTCGATAGCGGACGAGAGCAGACGAGGGGCGTACGGCGGCAATGATAGTCGTGCGCCGATCAGGTCACGAAGCAGGGCAAACGGCGGCGCTGGGGCACGCGGCCCGCGCCGCACGGCAATCTGAACGGCGGGCGCGGCGGCCGGGTTAGGGGGACTGCGTCACCTTCACGGCCACCCGGCCGTCGCCGACGATCTCCTCGAGCTTCTTCGTGAGGCCGACGCAGTACTTCGTGGTCGAGTTGGGAAACTCGAGCTCGACTGTCTCGGGCCCGTTCGGCAGGTAGACGCGGAACAGGTCATTGCCATCGAAGCTGGTCAGCGTGTCGTACACCTGCTTCAGGACGTCGATGGCGCCGTCGGCTCCCCCCGCTCGGTCGCGCGGCACGGTGACCAGCACCTGGTACTGCGGGTCCTTGGCGAGGTCCTGCGTTTCGTCCGCGACGACCTCGTCTCTCTGCTCACGCGCGTCGCGCGGCGTCCCGGCGGCAAGTCCCGCGTTCACGTCACTTCGGCCATCGGTCGGCCCGACCATGCCCGACGCCCCGCCCCACACTCGGTCACGCGCTTCGCTCCAGGCGAAGGCTGGGCGCTCGTCAATCGAGGCCTCGGCTACCGCCGCACGCTCACGCTCCTCGGCCGTCAGGGGCGTGAACGTCTCGGCCGCGTCGACGATCAGCTGCAGGCGGTCGTCGCGCAGCTCGACCCGACCGCGCACCACGACCATCTCGTCCTTGTTGAAGACCCCTGCCGTCGAGATGTACGTGCGCGGGAACACGACCATCTCGATCGAGCCCTGCAGGTCCTC
>JBJYWW010000214.1:0-18058 GCA_046259645.1 Anaerolineae bacterium | reverse complement strand
CTTTTCGAGCTTGGCGTAGTCGAACAACCGCGACACGTCCTCGTGCTTCAGTCGCGTCAACCCGAGTCGCCGCAGCTGGCGCTCGAGGACCTCGCGCCCGTCGGCGATCGCCTGGTTGCGCTCCTGCCGCCTGAACCACTGCTTGATCTTCGCGCGGGCGCGGTTGCTGACGACGAAGCCCAGCGCGGGATTCAGCCAGTCGCGGCTCGGTCCGGCGTCGCCCCGCGACGTGACGATCCGAACCGTCTGGCCGGTCTGGAGAGGAGTGTCGAGCGCGGCGATGCTGTCGTTGATCATCGCCCCCCGGCATCGGTGCCCGACCTCGGTGTGGATGTGGTACGCGAAATCGACCGGTGTCGAGCCGGCCGGAAGCTCCAACACCTCGCCCTGTGGGGTGAACACGTACACCTGATCGCGGAACACGTCGGTCTTGAGGCCCTCGACGAAGGCCTCGGCATCGAGGGCGTCCTCGTGCTGGCTCTTCAGCAGGCGCCGCAGTCCGGCGATCTCCTCCTCGATCTCGGGCGCCGAGGCGGTGTTCTCCTTGTACTTCCAGTGGGCGGCCACCCCGTACTCGGCCACCTCGTCCATCTCGTGCGTCCGGATCTGGATTTCGACGGGTCTGTTGCCGGGTCCGATCACCGAGGTGTGCAGCGACTGGTACAGGTTGCCCTTGCGCTTTCCGATGTAGTCGTCGAACTGGCCCTCCATCGGCGACCAGAGCGAGTGCACGATGCCCAGCGCCAGGTAGCACTCGGCCACCTCGTTCACCACCACGCGCACCGCCAGCACGTCGTAGATCTTGTCGGCGGTGACGCCCTTGCGCTCCATCTTGTCGTAGATCGAGCTGATGTGCTTGGCGCGGCTCGAGATCTCGGCATCGATGCCGACGGCGCGCAACCGCTCGTCCAGCTGCCGAATGGCCTCGGCGAAGAAGTCCTCGTGCCGGTGGCGGCGATCCGCGATCTCGTGGCGTATGGCCTCGTAGACGTCGGGCTCGAGCTGCCGGAGCGCCAGGTCCTCGAGCTCGGACTTGAGCTGCCAGATGCCGAGGCGGTTGGCCAGGGGCGCGTAGATCTCCCGGGTCTCGAGCGCCATTCGCAGGCGCCGCTCCTCCGACAGCGCGCCGACGGTCTGCATGTTGTGGAGGCGGTCGGCGAGCTTGATGAGGATCACCCGCAGGTCGTCCACCGCGGCCAGGAACATCCGCCGCAGGTTCTCGGCCTCCGAGTTGGGCATCTCGCGGGCCTCGATGGCGCTGATCTTGGTGAGACCGGCGACGAGCCTGCCGACCTCCGGGCCGCACGCTGCCTCGATGTCGCCCTTTTTCAGCTCCGTGTCCTCGACCACGTCGTGCAACAGCGCCGCCGCGATCGCGGCAGGGTCCAATCCGAAGTCGGCGACTATCTTGCTGACGGCGATCGGGTGGGTGATGTAGGCCTCACCTGAGGCCCGCCGCTGGCCATCGTGCGCAGCAGCGGCCATCTCGTAGGCGCGCAAGATGATGCTCAGGTCCGCGTCAGGGAACCGCTGACGGGCCGCGGCGATGAGGCTCTCGACGTCCGCCGCGAGCGACTCTGGCGAGTCGGCGCGGCGCGCCTTGCCGGCGCGGGCGGCTCTGGGCGGGACGGGCTTGTAGCTGTCGGGAGAGGCTGGGAGCTGGGCCATGGCGACTGCGCGCAGTTTAGTATCCGGACCGGACGTTTGCAAGGCTTTGCCGCGCATCGGTATAATCCGACGCTCGATTCACAGCGCCAGGCGATGACTGGCGCGCGAAGGCCCCGCGACGGCCGGAAAGGTCCTCACAGCTGGACTCGGCAGCTTTGGCGCGACTCGTGTTCGACGCCATGAGCGACAAGCAGGCGACGGACCTGGTGATCCTGGACTTGCGTCCGGTATCGCTCATCACCGACTTCTTCGTGATCGGCACGGCCGAGAGCGCGCCGCAGATGAGGGCGGTGGCACGCGTGGTCGAAGAGCGCGCGCGGGAAGACGCGGGCGCGAAGCCCGTCGTGACCGACGGCGAACCGGACTCGGGCTGGATCCTGATCGACTTCGGTGACGTGATTGCGCACGTCTTCGATCCGGGTCGCCGCAGCTTCTACCAGCTGGAGTCGCTGTGGGACGAAGCGCCGCTGGTCGCCCGAATGGCCTAGGCGGGGCCGCGCCGCGACGGTCTGAAGCCGGAGCCTACCCGCCGTCGAGCCGCGAGCGGCGTTGCGGTCTCGCCCCGGCACCTGGCCCGGCGTCTCAGCGGCGCGCCCGAACGTACAGCAGCGCGCTGAGCGAGAGAAGGACCGCCACCAGCGCCAGCGTCGGCATCAGCGGCAAGGCCCACGGGGTCCGGGATGGCTCCGCGCCCGAGGCGCCCTCGCGGGCCGCGTACGAGTTCGCCGCGCCGCTCGCGGCCGGGGCCGCGCCTTCGTCGGTGACTTGCGCGGTCGCCTGCGCCGCCGGTGCGTGCACGGCGCCGCCCATCTCTGGTCGGGCGCCGAGACGCTCGGCGCCGGTTGCCTCGCCCTCGGTCGCGGCTGCCTCGCCCTCGGTCACGATTGCCTCGCCCTCGGTGGCGACTGCCTCGCCCGCCGCGCCGGCTGCCTCACCCTCGACGCCCTCCTCCGCGGCGTCGAGCCAGGATTGCTCCACCACGGCCTCTTCCGCGGCAGTCACCGACGCAGCCTCGCCCTCGGCGGCACCCGGCGCCTGGGCCAATGCCAGCGCCGTGATGTCGGGCTCCGGTTGATCGACGGCGATCTCGGCCGGAGGCAGGAAGCCCCGCTCGCGTGCGTCCTCCGCGCGAGCCGACGAAAGGGGCTCGGGGTAGCCGACGTCGATGTCGGCCGTTCCGGCCGGCTCCCTCGGCACGGCCGCCGCGCCGACCGTCTCCGCGCTTGGCTCGCTTCCGGACCGCTGCTCGGCTCCGTCTCCCGCAACGTTCCCGGCCAGCTCCGGCTGATCGGCGTCAGCCTGACCGAGCTCCGGGGCCATGGCTACTCCGACGGCGTCGGCCGCTTGCTCGCCGTCCGCCGCGCCCTCAGCGTCCAGCTCCTCGTAGGTTGATTGCTCCACGACTGCCGCCGACCAGTAGTCGTCCGGCACACCGCGGGCGCCGAACAAGAGCAGGCCGCCGGCCGACAGCCCGATGGCGACCGCGATCACTGCTGCCGCCCCGACCCACAGCAAGACCGGTTGCCCGAGCAGCCTGCGCCACCCCGGCGCGCTTCGCTCCTCGACGGGCACGCGCAGCGAGGCACCCGGCGGAAGGGGCGTCTTGGGCATCGCCCTGGTCAGTCCGACGCTCCAGCGCAGGCTCTCGAGCTGCTCGCGGCACTTCGCGCAGGTGGCGATGTGTGCGTCCACCTGCTCGCGCCGCGCGGGTGCCAGCTGGTCGTCGATCCACGCCGACAGGTCCTCGAGCGGGATGTGGTCGTTCATGGTGCGTCCGTCTTCTCAGGTGTCCGCGCGTCGGCGTCGGCAGCCGGCTGGCGCATCGGCGGCGCGGTTTCGCTCTCCCCTGAACGCTCTGCCTGCTGCTCGAGTTCCCTTGCGCTCGGAGACGCCGCCCGGCCCGGTCCCGGCACACCGGCCTCGGTCATCAGGTCGCGCATGTGGGCCCGGGCCCGGCTCAACCGCGACTTCACCGTGCCCACCTCCACGCCCAAGGTGTCGGCGATCTCGGGGTAGCTGAGGCCGGCCTGATCCAGGAGGACGACGGTACGATGATCGTCGGAGAGAGCGGCGAGGCACCTCTCCAGCACGTCGCGCAGCTCCGCGACCTCTGCGTACTCCTCGGGCGACATGCCCGGCGTCGGCAGAGGGCGGCGCCACGCCTCGCCGTCGTGCTCGGTCTCCAGAGGCTGGTGACGACGGCGTGAGTCCGAGCGCAGCTTGTCGCGGGCCGCATTGACCACGATTCGCAGGAGCCACGCCTTGAACTGCGCCGGACCGCCCTCGAAGCGGCGGACTGCCCGCCACGCCGACAGGACTGCCTCCTGGCTCACGTCCAGCGCATCGTCTGCGTCGTGCAGGTGCTGGTACGCTACGTGGTACACGATGCCCTGGTAGTGCTGCACCAGGTTGTTGAACGCGGCGGCGTCGCCTCGCTGCGCCTCCGCTAGCCAGCGCTCGACGGACATCAGCTGGTCACGGCCTCACTGGTCGTGCGTTAGGAGTGCTACAGTTGGACACCGCAGTTTATCACCGCGACGGCTCCCGAGCGAGCATTGCCTGGGATGCGGCCGTAACCGCTGCGTGTCACTAACGACGTGGAGGACTCGAGGTCGGATGGCGTCAACGAGTTCGCAGCGCCTCGCAGAGCCCGCGGATCACGTCCTGGTACGTCGCATCAGCGACGGAGACGAGGACGCGCTAGTGGTGCTCTACCGACGCTACGTCGACGCCATCTACAGGTTCGTTTTGGCGCAGGTGCGCGACGTCCAGGACGCCGAGGACCTGACGTCGGAGACGTTCGCGCGCATGCTCCGCTCGCTGGACGGCTTCCGCGGGGAGGCGAGCTTCAAGAACTGGCTGTACCAGATAGCCCGCAACGCGGTGCGGAACCACCGACGATCCGCGGGCTATCGACGATCTGTGCCGCTCTCGCCGCACCTGGCGGACGAGCCGCTCGACGAGCCGCACTCGAGCCGCGAGGACCGCGAGACGGCTCTGGCGCTCCTGGAGCCGCTGCCGCCGCGGTACCGGCAGGTGCTCGAGCTGCGGTTCCTGGACGGCCACTCGATCGAGGAGACCGCGCGGCGCATGTCGATTACCGTCGGCAATGCCAAGGTGCTGCAGCACCGCGCTTTGCGCAAGGCGGCGGACACGGCGGCGGCTGCGAAGCCGAAGGAAGCGGAAGTTGACGCCCGATCAGCGAAATGAGCAGCTGAACGTCGCGATCGACGCGCTGCTTCGTGGCGCGTCTCGCGACGAGGCGGAGGCCGGCCTGCCGGACGAGTTGCGTCCGCTCCTCGACACGGCCGGTTCGCTGGCTGCCGCTGGACGCGGCTCGAGAGGCGGCGCGCGGCCGTCATTCGTCCTCGGGCTCGAAGACCAGCTCCGAACCGACTTGCGCTTGCAGCGTCGCGTCGGCCCACGTGCGGCGCCGCGCGAGCGCCTGTGGCGGCTGCTGATCGCGCTCGTGAGCGCCTCGCTGCTGATGCTGGTCGCGGTCGAGCGATCCGGACCGAGCGATCCGCTGTACGGTGTCAAGCAGAGGATCGAGGAGGGCCGGCTTCTGCTGACCGGCGCGGGCACGGCTCGCGTTGACTCTCTGCTGGACTCGGCGTGGCTCGGGCTGGCGCAGGTCCGCCGCCTGCACGAGCTCCCGGACTCCGATGTGTCCGCTGACGAATGGCAGTCGGTGCTCGATGGGCTGACCGACGCCTACGCCGCCGCCGCCGCGGCAGCCCTGGAGTCGGGCGACGTGATGCAGCAGCGTCGAGTGCGCTCGGCCGCCGATCTGGCCGCCGATGAGCTGTCGCGGCTCGCCGACCAAGCCGCCCGCAATCGTTTGGCGACGGCGCGGTGGTTCCGGCTGTCGGCGGCGCGGTTGAGGCAGAGCATCGCCTCATTGCCGCCGGAAGGGGGCGACCCAAGGCGTGTGGTGGGGCCTTCCGTGGCGCCGACAGCGACGCTGCCGGCGGCGGCCGCCACTGCCGCGGTGGGGCCGAGCGCGGCCCCCGCGGAGCCGACGACGGCGCCCGTCGCAACCGACGCCGCTGCGCCTGCGGCTACCAGCTCTCCTACGAGCGGTTCGACCCCGCCGGCGCTAGCGCCCCCGCCGGCCACCACGACGGCAACGGTCGCGGCGGTCGGGCCGAGCCCGACCGCGTCATCGCCTCCGCCAGGCGGCGGTGCTCCTGAGCCGTCTCAGGTTCCGGCGACGGTGGCCGTGCGACCACCGTTCACCCCGCCGCCTGTGACGCCGACCAATACTCCGCAGCCATCGGACAGCACTCCTGGATCGTCGGTGGTTACGACGGCAACGGTCACGCCGGACTCGTGGGTGGTCACTTCGACGCCGGATCCAGCAGACGTCACGCCCACGGTCAGGGCGCAGCCCGAGACGCCGCCCCCTGCCACGATCGAGGATCCCGGCTCCGGCGCGCCCACCAGCCCGCCCACCATGTCTCCGACCGGCCAGCCGACCGCCCCGCCCACCCCGACGGACCAGTCTGGGAGATCGGCGCCCCGGCCGTCATCTGAGCCGACGCGCGTGGCGCCCCAGTGGACGTTCAGCGCCGCTCCGGGGGCCATGGATGGCCCGCGAGAGACCTAGCGCGGCGGGCCGGCCTTGATCGCTGCCAGTGGGCGCGACCGCGTGAGGAGCGCCGAGCTCCGGCTGGCTACTGCTAATGCCGCGGCTCTCGCCGTGCTGGCGCTGGCGCTTGCGGGGATCGGGACTCTGTCCGCGCATGGCGCGCACGGCGCCGACGCGGCGCGTCAAGCCAGGCCTGCCTCCGTTAGTGGCGGCGCCGGCGGCTTCGAGTTGCATCAGGATCCACTGGGCGCGCGAACCTGCTACTTCACCGGCACGCACACCGCGGTGCCGCTCGAGGTAGCTCTGAACGACTCGATCACGGCGACGATCACGCTGCGGGGAAGCTGTCCGCACGACGGCCGGCGGTTGCACGTCGTGTTCGTGATCGATGCTTCCGAGCAGATGGTCTGGCGCAGCCGCAACTGGCTGCCCACACTCCTCGCCGACGCCGAGTCGGCCGTCGACCAGGTGCCACCTGACGCCTGGAGCTGGGTGCAGATCGGCGTGGTCTCGTTCCGCGACCGAGTCGCGGAGACGGAGTCGCACCTCACTTCCGACAGCGAGGAGCTGGTCAGCGCGCTCCACGACATCGCCGTCTCACCTGGGACCGAGTGCCTTGACTGTGGGCTGCGTGAGGGGCTGCGGAAGGCGCGCCGGGCGCTGCAGGCGGGACGCGGTGACGAGCCGCCGGACCGGTTCCGCGAGGTGATCATCGTCGCCTCGCGCGGCTTCGAGGCCACGTCGTGCGAGGCCGTGCGGGCCGCGACCAACGAAGTCGAGCCGTTCGGCATCCTACTCGTGACCGCATGCGGCGGCGGCGAGTGCGATCGCCGCTGCCTGGCCGAGGCCGCGACATCCGAGAGCTTCGCGTTCGCCTCCGGCGAGTGGGGCTACCTCGGCACCGTGCTGTCGCAGCTGCGTGAGGAGTCCGGACCGTTCAACCCCATCGAGAGCGTCTCCATTGTGGACGAGCTGTCCGAGATGCTGCTGTACGCCTCGGGCGGGTACCCGAGCGCGGCTGTGGGCAACCGGCTCGAATGGCACTTCGGCCCGTGGCCCTCGGACGGCATAACGCGGACCTATACGGCGCTGGCGGTTGGCGTCGGCGAGTTTCCCCTGAGCACGGAGATCAGCGCGACCGTGAGCTACAATGCCGATCTCGGCTCCGGTCGGGTGCGCCACGTCACGTTCGACAACCCGATCGTGCGCGTGGTTCCCACCACCGCGACCGCCAGCCCGACAATCACCGCCACCGCGTCGGCGACGACGCCGACCGCGACGCCGTCGGCGGGACCCACCGATACTGCGACGCCGACACCGGACCGCGACGCGCAGACGCCGTCGGCCACGCCGCGTCCCGCCACTCCGCGGCCAACGTGGGCGCTGCACCTGCCGATCGCCATGCGCCTCGGCTGCGCGCCCAGCGCGACCAAGGTGGATGTAGCGCTCGTGATCGACGTGTCCGGCAGCATGGCAGTCTCCGACGTCGAGCGCATGGCCAGCCGCTGGGACGCCGCGGCCAGCATCTCCGAGCACGTGGTCCTGTACCACCTCGCCGAGCCCAACGACAGGGTGGCGGTGATCCCGTTCGCGGAGACCGCGACGGTGCGGTCCGGTCTCGGCGACGGGCTGGCGAGCGCTAGACGCGAGCTGGGCCGGCTCCCGAGGTGGAACGGCTCGCGACTCGACCTGGCAGTCGATCTCGCGGCTAGCGAGCTGCTCGGGGAGGACCAAGCAGGAGGCGGTCCCCGGCCAGGCGCGCACAAGGTCATGGTGCTGTTCACCGACGGCGACCTGAACATGACGTCCGACGTCGACCTGCTCGATGCGGCCGATAGGTCCCGCGCGGCCGGCATAGAGATGATCGCCGTCGTGCTGGGCCGCGACGCACGGGCCGATCTGGACCTGGTGCGGCGCGTCACCGGATCGCCTGCGCGAATCCTCGAGTCGCGCGACCTGAGCGTCATCGAGATCACCGAGGCCCTCGGGCGCCAGCTGCGCTGCTACCGCTAGCAGGCCGCCGCGCTCGCGGCGTGCATGGGTGGCGACGGCACTTGCGAAGGCCGCTGCGCGTCCCTACATTTGGTCGGCGCGCGCCGGCGCGACCACCATCCCGTGCGACTATTCGCGCCTCTATCCACGCTCGTCCCGGCGGCGTTCAGGCCTATGAGCCAAGACAAACGTCAAGAAGAATCTGCGGGGGACGAGCAGCGCCTGGTCCGGCTCGCGCAGAGCGGAGACAGCCAGGCGTTCGGTCGGCTGTATCAGAGATACATCGACCGCGTGTACAGCTTCGTGCTGTTCCGTGTTCGCGATCCTCAGCTCGCGGAGGACCTGACGCAGGAGGTGTTCATCCAGACGTTGCGCGGCCTCGAGTCATTCGATTGGCGCGGGTCCATGGCGCCATGGATTCTCAGGATCGCGCGCAATACTGTGGTGGATCATTGGCGACGAAGCGCCAGGCGCGCGGAGCAGCCTTGGTCCGCCGTGGAACCCGGTGACACCGACGACGAGAGCAGCCGAATCGAGAGCGTTGCCGAGGAGATGGAGCGGTCGGAGATGGCCCGTGCGGAGATGGCGTTGGACCGCGAGCGCGTGTCGCTCGCCGCTGAGCAGCTGACCGAGCTGCAGCAGCAGGTCTTGGCGTTGCGCTTCGCCGCCGGGCTGTCGATCCGCGAGACCGCCGAGGTCATGTCGCGGAGCGAAGGCGCCATCAAGAACTTGCAGCACCACGCGTTGCGCGGGCTTCGCCGCGCGCTGCTGCAATCGGGAGAGGCGGAGTGAGCGAGCCAGAGCCGCGAGCTGAAGAGCTCAGCGCCCATCTCGAGAGAGTCTCGGCTGGAGAGCCGGTCGACAGCGTGCTGTCCGATGTGACGGACGGCGAGATGGCTCAGTTGGTGCTGGTGGCGGCGGCGACGCAGAGCGTCGCTCGAGCCGACGCTCCTCCGGTGTTCAAGGCTGGGTTGCAGGCCCGGCTGCAGGCCGAGCTCCTGTCTGGCGCAAGCGCCGCCGACGGCCGTGGCGAGCGTGCCCTCCAGCCGTGGCTAGCACGCCTAGCGGCGGTGCTGGCCGCCTTGGTGATGCTGGTCGGCTCGGCGGTGGTTGCGTCCGCTGACGCCGTGCACGGCGAGCCGTTGTACGGGCTCAAGCGCGCCGTGGAGGGCGCACGGCTGTCGATGCAGTTCGATCTGGCACAGCGCGCACGCCTGCGCCTGGAGCTGGCCGACGTGCGGTTGTGGGAGATCGAGCTCGCGGTTGACCGCGGCGTGCCTGTCTCGGCCGCCGTGATCGAGGATCTATTGGCGGGGCTTGGCGAGGCGGCCGCCGACGCGGAGGCCAGCGGCGATGAGGAGCTGGTCGGCGTGGTGCGGCAGGCGAGCGAGAGCAGCGGGACCAAGCTGGAGCGAATCGCTTCCTCTGCCTCGCCGGAAGACGGCGAGCTGATGCTGGAAGCGGCCCGATACCTTGAGGGCGACGAAAGCGTCGATCAAGCGCCGGTTGCCGCACCAGCGGGCGCGACCGCGGCATCGCCAGCCGCCTCCTCTGCCGACGTATCAGCCAGCCCACGTCCGTCTTCGGGCGGGGCGGAGGCCGAGCCCAGCGACGATGCGGGCCGAGACGTGGCCTCATCGCCTGTGCCCGCGTCGGCGATACCCGTGGCTCCTCCGGTCATGGCGACCGCCGCCCCGACCGGCTCCGACCAGCCGTCCGCCAAGCCTACGGCGGCGCCGCAGGCCGAGACCGAGGCGCCGACGGCGCAGCCGCCAACAGAACCGCCGGCGACGCACGTGCCGTTGACGGTCGAGCCGCCGACTGGCGCGCCAGCGACCGAGGCGCCAACCGGCGAGCCGACATCGCTCCCGACTCTGGAGCGCGAGGACCAGCGACGCCAGACCCAGACTGCCGAGGCGCGCGAGCCGGCGACGGCCACGCCGACGCCAACGCGACAACGCATACCTCAGCAGGGCAATCACGACGCGACGCCGACGCCGCCGACCCACTTCGGCACGGCGGCTCCAACGCCGAGCCCGCCTCCACCTCTCCCCCCGCTCCGGGAGCGGCGGTCCGGAGCCAAACGCTGACACCGGCTCCGCAACGAGCGGCGGCGCTCATGGCCGCTGCGACCGCGGCATCGCTGGCGATCCTCGCGTCCGTAGCAGCGCTGGCAACCGACTCGGCCGGGGCCGCGACGACGGAGGCAGCCGCACGAGCAGCAGCCGCTAGTGGGCAGGGATCGCGTCCCGCTGCCGAGTCCAGTGACGCCTACGGAATCGTTGCTCCGTTCGTCCTGACCGGTCGACGCGGGATACCGGGCCACTCCCGTCCCACGCTGGCCGCCATCTGGACCGCCACGGCTCAGGCGCGTGCCTCAACGACCGCGACGCCGACGCCGCCTGGCCCGACTGATTCGGCCAGCGCGACACCGTCGGGGAGCGCGACGGCGCCGACCGCCGCCACCACGTCTCCTCCCGCGACCACAGCCAGTCCGACGGCGACGCAGGACGGCACGGCGACCGCTACTCCTGGCGGCGATCCGTCGTCGGCACGGCTGGTGCCGTTGGGCTCGACGCGCGGCGGCAGCCAGTGGGTCGCATATGACGCGCGTAATAACGTGTATCGGCTCTCCTATACTGGCGACGTCGAGGTGACCTACGAGGTCGACCTCGATCACCCTGACGTGACCCGCGGGCGGCTGGCGGTGCGCGAGGCATCGTCCGGGCGCTATCCGCTGTCCGGTGCCGGGCTCTACTACAGGCGGCTCGACGGCGTGCTGGTCGAGCCGTGGTTGCAGGGCCGCTTGGGGCAGGTCGACTCGATCGAGCACGAGCTCGTCGACGGCGAGGTCCGGATCACCGTGCAAGAGACCCTCGAGCAGGTGCGCCACACCAAGCGCTACACGCTCCGGCTGCAGGGCCGGTCTCTGGAGGTGCGCGCCCAGAGCCTCGACGCGCGCCGCCCGGCGAGCGGAGCCTATGGCGGCTTCACCAGCGGGGACATCGCCGGCACGGTGGACGTCGCAAGCGTTCGGCTGCCCTACATGGACGCCGTGCCCGTCGCGATGCTGGACCACGAGTGGTTCGCGAGCACGCTCGTCGACTATCCGCGGAGCGCGTCCTCGCTGCTTCTGCCGCGGGGCCCCGAGGTGGCGACCAACGGCTTGACCTACGAGGTGGCGGCGCTGTACGCCGGAGACGCCGATGGCTCGGTCGAGCCCGTCGACGAGACCGTATGGGTCACCGTCTCGCCCGACGCGTACGACACCTTTGCCGTTCCCGTAAACGCCCCGAGCCCGCGACGCCAGGACGTGGTCGGAGGTGTTCACCTGACGCTCACCGGGCGCGCGCCTGCTGCGACGTTCGGGTCGGACTCGGACTATCTAGCGCGCCTCCGCGACTGGGGCGCCTCGGAGCTGGTGGTGCACAAGCAGCACTGGCGCGACGGCTCGGGCCTCGTGCCGCTCGAGGGACCGCCGGATCAAGCGGCCGGGGGGGTCGCCGGGCTGGAGGCCCTCGCGACCGCCGCGGGCGGCCTTCTGGCGCCGTCAGTAGGTTATACCACCACCACCGAGAGCTGCCCCGGTCAGCCGAACCCGGCCTACCGCTCGGACGATCGAGTGACCGGTCCCGATGGTGCGGCCAAGCGGCTAAGCGAGGTGGGCGGCGGCGCGCGCGACTGCCCCGGCGGCGGTTCCGTGGGCGTCTACCTGCTGGCGCCGGACGCGGCGCGGCGCGTGGCGGCGACCGACGGCGACGCGCGCGGGATTCCCGGCGCGGGTGCGCTGACCTTCGAGACCCTGGCGGCCTGGAACCCCGGCTACGCTTGGCCCGGCGCGGACGCCAACGCGCTCGACCGCGCCGGCGACTTCGGCCACCCCGCAACGGTGGGCGAAGCGGTGCGCGAGTACATGCGGCTGTTCCGTGGCCTTCAGGAAGAGCTCGGTCCGGTGTTCGGCGACGGGGCATACGGGCTGTGGCCGGTGGGCTACGACAGCTTCTACGCCGGCTATGTCGACGGCGTGAGCAGATCGCTGTCGACGGGCGCTCAGGACATGTCGTTCGGCGACGCCGACCTGGTGGTGCCGGACTACGAGCTGACGGTCCAGCGACCGCTGGCGACCCACTACGGGATGGGTCCGTACGAGCGGTTCTTCGGCCCGCTGTCGGATGGCGCGCTGAGCGATGAGCAAATCGACTCGCTCCGGGCTACCAGCCTGGCCTACGGTCACGCCGGGGCGTTCGAGGTCGCGCACGGATCAGGGGCCGACGAGCGGTTGACGGCGGCGGAGCAGCTGAAGGAGTACTACCTGATGCGCGCGCTCCAGACGCGCTACTTCGGAGCCGAGGACGTCGTGGTGCGTTACGTCGACACCGGCGGCACGAGCCGCGATCTGAGCCAGGCCTTGGCGAGCGGCGCGCAGCTCGCGACGCCGCGCCTGCACCTCGCCTACGACGGGGGGCTGGAGCTGTGGGTGAACCACTCCCCGACCTCCTGGACCGTACTGCACCACGGCAGCGCGCTGGCGCTCCCACCGATGGGCTGGCTCGCCTCGTCCGCCGACCTGGACGCGTTCAGCGCGACCGTCGCCGGTCGCCGGGTCGACTACCTGTCCGCGGACGGCGTCACGCTCGTCGACGGCCGGGGGCACGAAACGGAGATGGACGGGCTCGTCACCACTGATCTGAAGATCCGGTTGGCCGATGGGCGGGTGCTCGCCGAGCAGCCCGGCGGCGACGTGGCGTTCGAGCCGTGAGAACCGCCGTCGCGCCGCCCGTGAGGGCGCCGCGCACGGCGCGGCTGGTGGTTGCGCTGCTTGTGGTGGGCGCCCTCGCAGGCGCCCTCGGCCTGCGCGCGGACGGGGCGCAGTCCTACGATGTAACAGTCCTGAGGGACCTGCGCTATGCCAGCGGGCCAGGCTCGAGCGCCGATCGCAACGTGCTCGACGCCTACTTCCCGGAAGGACTGGCCCAGTACCCGTTTGTGATGTTCCTGCACGGAGGCGGCTGGGTTGCCGGCGACAAGGACCTCGGTCCAGGGCTGCCGTATGACAACGTCGGGCGGGCGCTCGCTTCGCGAGGTGTGGCCGTGGTGTTGGCCAACTACCGCTTGTCCGACGGCAGCGACAACAGCGTTACGCACCCGGGGCACGTGGAGGACGTTGCGCGGGCGCTCGTCTTCACCAGGGCGCTCTTGAACTCGCGCGGAGTCGACCCGTCCGACATGTACGTTGGAGGACACGATGCCGGCGCGCACTTGGCGGCGCTGCTGGCAACCAACGACCGCTTCCTCGCCGCCGAGGACCTGGCCGTCAGCGACGTGCGGGGAGTGATCGGGGTTTCCGGGATCTACCGGATCGATTCCAGCTCCTCGGACCTGAGCGATGTCTTCGGCACGGACCCTTCGTCGCGCCTCGATGCGTCGCCTATCGACCACGTCCACGGCGGTGAGCCGCCCTTCCTGCTGCTGCGCGCCAGCGACGACCTGGAGGGCCGTGACGAGGAGGCCGAGGCTCTGGCGGGCGCCTTGCGCGCCGCCGGCGACGAGGTCAGCTCGCGCGAGATCGCTGACCGCGATCACGACTCGATCGTGGCCGCGATCGGCCAGCCAGGCGACGTCACGACCGCGCTGATCCTGCACTTCGTTGATTCGCACCTGGAGCGTACGCCCACGCCCACCACGACCGCGCCGCCCACGGCGACGCCGACGGTCGTGCCAACTGCCACGTCAGGGCCGGCGGCGCAGCCGACCCAGCCCCCCGACGGCCCGGGCGGTGTGCTCCGACCGCACGGGCAAGCCGTTCACCATGTGTTCGACAGGGACGGAGCGCGATTCGCGCTGTACGAGCCGAGCGATCCGCTGCCGGCCTCCGCGCCCCTCGTCGTCTTCGCCGGGCGCGATGACACGCTCGAGGACAGCCCGTACGCGGCGTTTCTCGATCACGTAGCGCGGGGCGGCGCCATCGTGGTGCACTTGACCTACGGCGCGCAGTCCGCCCCCAGCGCCGGCGAGATGTGCGATGCGGCCGAGGCTGCCTACTGGGCGGCGGTCGAGGAGCTGACCGGCTCGGACGTTCAGCGGGCGCAGCCGCGGAGCGACGAGCTGGTCTGGGTAGGACACGGTCGAGGCGCCATGGTGGCGGGCCGGCTGGCGGCTGAGTGGTTCGGCCGGCGCCTGCCACCGCCGAGAGCACTGATGATGCTCATGCCGCGCCGGCTGCCTGGCGCCGTCGACACGGAGCGCACGCTGCCGCGCGACACGATGGCCCTGTTGGTGCTGGCCGAGGAGGATCAGGGGCGCGACGAGGATCTGGAGCGCGACATCTGGCGCGGCCTGGCGGAGATTCCCGGCGCATGGCGGCAGAGCCTGATCCTCGGTAGTGACCGGCACGGCACGCCTGCGCTCGTCGCTGACTTCGACTCGCCGCTCGCCGCCCTAGATCATGCCAACGGGCCGGCTGCCGACGCACTCGACTGGTTCGGTCCGTGGAAGTGGCTGGACGCGCTGGTGTCTTGCTCGCTGTGGCGGGTCGATTGCGAGCATGCTCTCGGCGACACGGACGAGCAGCGCTACATGGGCCACTGGTCCGACGGGGCACCAGTTCGTGAGCCGGAGGTGGAGTTCGGGCCGCGGCTCGCACCGCGCCGTACCGGGTGGCTGCCGGTCGTCTTCACCGACTAGCCGCGGCGCCCGCTAGGCCGGTGCCGACGCCTCGGTTGCCTCGCCTGTAGCGTCGTCGCCGCCTTCGTCCGAGCCGGCTGGGCTGCCTGAGTCGCCGCCCATGACGATCCGACCGTCCTTGACGTCGATCGTGACCGTGTCGCCGGGCTTGATGTCCCCCGCAAGGAGACCCTCGGACAGGGGATCCTCGACGACGTTCATGATCACGCGACGCAGCGGCCGCGCCCCGTAGTCCGGATCATAGCCCTTCTCGGCCAGTAGGTCGCGCGCTTCGTCGGTGACGTTCAGCTCGATCCGCTTGTCCTCGAGTCGCGGCGCCAGGCGCTGCAGCTGGATGTCGACGATCTCCCTCAAGTCCTGTCGAGAGAGTGGCCGGAACACGAGGGTCTTGTCGACGCGGTTCAGGAACTCGGGCTTGAACATGCGCTTGAGCTCCTCGAGGACCGTGTCCGACATCTCCTCGTACTCGTCGGCGATCCTCTCCTCCTCGTCGTGGCCGACGTCGAACCCGACGGCCTGCTGGCGCGTGAGCCGATCGGCGCCGACGTTGGAGGTCATGATGAGGATCGTGTTGCGGAAGTCGACCCGGCGGCCCTTCGCGTCGCTGAGGTGACCGTCCTCCATGATCTGAAGCAGCATGTTGAACACTTCGGGGTGCGCCTTCTCGATCTCGTCTAGCAGCACCACCTGGTATGGCCGACGACGGACCGCCTCCGTCAGCTGTCCCCCTTCGTGATAGCCTACGTAGCCCGGCGGCGCGCCCACGAGCCGGCTCGCGGCGTGGCGCTCCATGAACTCGCTCATGTCGAGCTGCAGCAGGGCGTCCTCGCTGCCGAACATGAACTCGGCCAGGGCCTTCGCCAGCTCGGTCTTGCCGACGCCGGTCGGGCCCAGGAAGATGTACACGCCGATGGGGCGCAGCGGGTCCTTCAACCCGGCGCGAGCGCGGCGAACGGCCTTCGCGATCGCCTCGATCGCCTCGTGTTGGCTGACGATCCGCTCGTGCAGCACCTGCTCCATCTGCAGCAGCCGCTCGCCCTCCTCACCGGCGATGCGGACGACCGGCACGCCGGTCCACATCGCCACGACCTCGGCCACGTCCTCGTCGGTCACAGTCAGGCCCGCGCCCTCGCCGGCCCGCAGCTCGTCGATCTGCTCCCACAGCTCGCGCTCGCGGTCGCGCATGCGCACGGCCTCGTCGTACCTCTCCCCGGCAAAGGCCTCCTCCTTCTGCTCCTGCACTTCGCGGAGCTCGGTGAAAGCCGCCTTGAGGTCCGGGTTGTCGGGGATCTTGTACATTCGCACCCGGCTCGCCGCTTCGTCGACGAGGTCGATCGCCTTGTCGGGCAGATAGCGGTCGGTGATGTAGCGAGAGGCGAGGTGCGCGGCCGCATACAGCGCGTCGTCGTCGATGCCCACGTTGTGGTGGTCCTCGTAGCGGCTGCGGACGCCCTGCAGTATCCGCACCGTCTCGTCGACTGTCGGCTCCTCGACGTAGATCGGCTGGAACCGGCGCTCGAGGGCCGCGTCCGCCTCGATGTGCCGGCGGTACTCGTCGAGCGTCGTGGCGCCTATGACCTGCAGCTCGCCACGCGACAGCGCCGGCTTGAGCAGGTTGGCGGCATCGACGCTCGAGCCGGCGGCGCCCGCTCCGACGAGCATGTGCAGCTCGTCGATGAACAGGATTGCCTCGGTGTCCTTGATCTCGTCGATCACCCGCTTCATCCGCTCTTCGAACTGGCCACGGTAGATGGTGCCGGCGACCAGGCTCCCGACGTCGAGCATGACGACGCGCTTGTCGCGCAGCTGCATGGGAACCTCGCCGTGCGCGACACGCTGGGCCAGTCCCTCGACGATCGCCGTCTTGCCGACGCCCGGCTCGCCGATAAGGGCGGGATTGTTCTTCGTGCGGCGCGACAGGATCTGGATGACGCGCTCGATCTCCGTCTTGCGGCCGACGACGGGATCCAGCTTGCCTTCCTCGGCCTGGACGGTGAGGTCGACGCCCAGCTGGTCCATCAGCGGCGTCTCGGCCGCCTTCTTGCGCTCGGTGCGGGGGCGAGTAGGGGATTGCATTATCGCCCGGGTGGTCTGCATCCTGACGTCGTCGAGGTCGACGCCGATGTCCCTGAGGACCTCGAGCGCGAGCCCGCCGCCCTCGCCGACGAGGCCGAGCAGCAGGTGCTCGGTCCCGATGTAGTTGTGGTTCATCCGCCGCGCTTCGTCGACGGCCCGCTCGATGACGCGCTTCGTGCGGGGCGTGAGCCCCGCCGCCTCGCCGCGGACCTGCTGCTGCCCGGTGCGCCGCGACGACTCCTCGATGAGCCGCCGCACCTGGACCGAGTTCACGCCCATGTCGCGGAGAACACGCGCCGCCACGCCTCGCTCTTCCTGGACCAGCCCCAGCAGGAGGTGCTCCGTACCGATGTACGAGTCGTTCAGCCGCTTGGCCTCTTCCTGGGCCAGCATGAGCACGCGCCTGGCGCGCTCGGTGAAGCGATCGTCGAACTTGCTCGACATGGTCTCCTCGATTCGGCGGGGGCGCCGTCGCGCGCTCCTCTCCGCTCAGGCTAGCATCATCCGCCAGCAATCCCCAACTCGGCGACGGGCGGTTGGGTTCTGCCGCGTGGCCAAGGGGCCGCGCTCCGCAATGCAGGGTCTCGACGCCGGTCGACTCGTGCGCCCGAAGGATCCGGCGCTACCCCCAAGTTCGTGCTACCGATCGCAGCAGGTCTTGGTGGGCCGCTCGCGCCCCTTGTGCGCCGACTCGAAGCCGCACAGCCGCTGTGAAGGGCCCGGCCAGCCTGCAAGAGGTCCGTGCGGCCTGCCACAGCTCGGCGAGTCCTAGCTCGCGGGGTCCTCCGTGGCCTCGGGCGCCGCCGCCTGGGCTGACTCCGGAAGACCCGACTCGCCCTCATCCGGGGCGGCGTCCGCGTCGGCTTGCGCGTCCTCGAGGGGCCCGGCGTCCGCACAGTCCTCAACCTCGAGTGAGGCGCCAGGTTCGGTGATGCGCTCCGGATCGGTGGGGCCCTCCGGATCGCCGGTGTCGTCCGGATCGCCGGTGTCCTCCGGATCGGTGATGCCCTCCCGATCGGTGATGCCCTCCGGATCGGTGATGTCCTC
>JBJYWW010000213.1:0-10650 GCA_046259645.1 Anaerolineae bacterium | reverse complement strand
GCCTTAGGAGCATGTGGGGCGACCCGTGGGAGTTCGAGTCTCCCCTTCCCCACCAGGTCCCAGCCGTCGTGGAGTCGCCTGATGACAGGGCCGGGCGCAACGTCCCGTTGGGGCCGCACTCACTAGGAGCCACAGCCGTGCAGATCACGTCAGAGCCGCTAGAGCCGCGGCAGGTCCGGCTGACGATAGTCGTGCCACCGTCGATACTCGACGCGGCAATGCGCGAGGTCGCCCAGCACTACGCCAGGCACGAGCGCATCTCGGGCTACCGCCCCGGCAAGGTGCCGGTGGCGCGCATAGCCAAGCTCGTTGGCGAGGACAACCTGCGGTCGGCCGCGATCGAGCAGCTGACTGAGGACGTGGTGCGCCAAGCCATCGAGTCGGAGGATCTGCGGCCGTCCGCGCCCGCGTCGGTGAAGATCGCGGAGGAGGAGCCGCTGACGTTCGAGGTCGTGGTGCCCCTGCAGCCGCACGTCGACCTGGGCGACTATACCGCGCTGCGGGTCGAGCGCGCCGAGCCGGAGCCGGTGACTGACGCCGAGATCGAGGCGACCATCCAGCGGTGGCGCGACGACCTGTCGACTCTGGAGACGGTCGAGCGTCCGGCCGAGGCCGACGACGTGGTGGCGCTAGCGCTCGTCGGCCGCGACGGCGACGAGACCCTATACGAGGAGGAAGCGCTGACGCTGGCGCTCGACGATTCCGGCGCCTCCGCCGCCAACCTGCCGCCCGAGGTAATCGACGAGATCATCGGGCTGTCGGCGGGTGACGCGCAGACGTTTGGCGTGACATACCCCGACGCGTGGCCGCAGGAGGAGCTGCGCGGTCGCGAAGTCGACTTCACCGCGTCCGTCGTGTCGGTCTCGGGCCGCAACGCACCCGATCTCGACGACGCGTTCGCGCGCGAGGTTAGCGGGCTCGACAGCATAGACGATCTTCGCTCGCGCCTGCGCGACCAGTTGGAGTCCCGCGCAGCGATGGACGCGCGGGACGAGCACTTGTCGACCGTCGTCGACGCGCTGGTCGAGAGCGCCGACGTCCAGTATCCGCCCACGCTGCTGGACACCGAGGTCGCCGGGATGATCGCCGACCTGCGGCAGCGCGTCGAGCGACAGGGCTTCACGTGGAGCCGCTGGCTGGAGCTCCAGCAGAAGGACGAAGACGCGCTCTGGTCGGAGCTCGAAGGGGAGGCCGACGCCAGGCTACGCCGGCGACTGGTCATGATCAAGTTCGTGGACGAAGAGGACATCGACGTGGGGCGCGACGAGGTTGACGCCGAGGTGCAGCGGCTGACCCGGTCGCTGCCGCGGTCGGCCAGGCGCACCCTACCCGACGACGACGATCTGCGGCAAGACGCCGGCTCGCGCATCCTCACCGGGCGCGCCCTCGACAGGCTGATCGCGATCACCTCCGGCGAACCCGCTGGGCCAAGCGCGGCGGCGCCGGCGTCAGAGGATGTCGCGCCGGCGTCGGAGAATGCGGCGCCGGCGTCGGACGATGTTGCGCCGGCGTCGGAAGATGCGGCGCCGGCGTCGGAAGATGCCGAGCCGGCTTCGGAAGAGGTTGAGTCCCCGACCAACGACGACTAGACCAACCAGGCTTGCTCCGGCCGGCGGCGGCGGACGCCCGCCCCGCCGACCAGGCGCGAGCGAGACACCGAAAGGACGACCAATGGGAGACGAGCAGATTCGCCCGCAGGCCATTGTGCCGATGGTCATCGAGACCACGGGTCGGGGCGAGCGCGCCTACGACATCTACAGCCTGCTGCTCAAGGAGCGCATCATCTTCCTTGGCACCCCGATCGACGATCACATCGCCAACCTCATCGTCGCCCAGATGCTGTTCCTCGATCGCGAGGACCCGGGCAAGGACATCCAGCTGTACATCAACTCACCCGGCGGGATGATCTATCCGGGTCTGGCGATCTACGACACCATGCAGTTGATCCGCGCCGACGTGCGGACGATTGCGGTCGGCTCGACGGCCTCGATGGCCACGGTGCTGCTCGCCGCCGGCACCAAGGGCAAGCGCTACGCGCTGCCCAACGCCACGGTGCACATGCACCCGGCCGGCGGCGGCAGTCGAGGCTACGCGCAGGACGTCGAGATCCAGGCGCGCGAGCTGCTCCGCATGAACCGCAAGATCCAACACATCCTGGCGCATCACACCGGCCAAGAGGTCGAGCGGATCGCCGCGGACTTCGAACGCGATCGATACCTGGCAGCGCGCGAGGCGGTCGACTACGGCCTCGTGGACGAGGTGCTGCCTGGCTCGGCCGAGATACCGACCGGCCCCACGTCGGCCGAGATCGACCTGGACGGAGACACCGAGCCCGAGAGCGCGACCACCTCCAAGCCGAAGCCGAGGCCGAAGCGCAAGCCGGCATCCAGGTCGGGCTCGGGCTCGGCAGCCAAGCCCGACACGGGCGACGGCGGGGAGCCGGAGGCGACACCCGATGCCGACTAGCAGCCGGGGCACCCATGTATGCTCGTTCTGCAAGCGAGAGCAGGATCAGGTCAGCCGGCTCATCGCCGGGCCCGACTCGGTCTACATCTGTGACGAGTGCGTCGACCTGTGCAAGGAGATCCTCTCCGACGAGGAGGCGCAGGAGTCCGGTGGCGACATCTTCGCGCCGAGCGTCCCTAGCCCGCGCGAGATCTACGAGCGCCTGAACGAGTACGTGATCGGCCAGGATCACGCCAAGAAGGTGCTGTCGGTCGCCGTCTACAACCACTACAAGCGCATACACGCGGCGGCCACTGACAGCGAGGTCGAGCTGCAGAAGTCGAACATCCTCATCGTGGGGCCGACGGGCTGCGGCAAGACCCTGTTGGCTCAGACGCTGGCGCGGCTGCTGGACGTGCCGTTCACGATCGCCGACGCCACTGCCCTCACCGAGGCCGGCTACGTCGGCGAGGACGTGGAGAACATCCTCCTCCGTCTGATCCAAGCAGCTGACGGCAACGTCGATCGCGCTGCCAAGGGCATCATCTACATCGACGAGATCGACAAGACGGCCCGCAAGTCGGGCGACAATCCCTCGATCACACGCGACGTGTCGGGCGAGGGCGTCCAGCAGGCGCTGCTGAAGATAATCGAGGGCACAATCGCCAACATCCCGCCTCAGGGTGGGCGCAAGCACCCGCACCAGGACTTCCTGCAGCTCGACACCACTGACATCCTGTTCATCTGCGGCGGCGCGTTCCCCGGCTTGGAGGACATCGTGCGCAAGCGCGTCACCGACCGCGGCATCATGGGCTTTCATGCCGAGGGCGAGGAGCAGGTGGAGGACGACAACTACTTGCGACGCGTCGCCTCGGACGATCTGCTCGACTTCGGGCTGATCCCCGAGTTCGTGGGCAGGCTGCCGGTCGTCGTCAGCGTCGATCAGCTGACGGTGGAGGACATGATGACCATCCTCGTCGAGCCGAACAACGCGCTGACCAAGCAGTACCACCGGCTGTTCGAGCTCGACGGCGTCGACTTGCAGTTCACCGACGACGCGCTGCGCCAGGCGGCCGAGCAGGCAATGGCGACGCAGGCCGGCGCGCGCGGCCTCCGCACGATCCTGGAGCGAACGCTGCTGGAGGTGATGTACGAGATCCCGTCGCGGGAGGACATCACCAAGTGCGTCGTGCGCGGTGACACGATCCTCGGGGAGTCGCCGCCGCTGCTGATCACCAGGTCCGGCGCGCCGCTCGACATCGCGGACGACGAGCAAGCCGAGTCAGGGACCGAGACGGCCTAGGCCCGCCGGGACCGTGCCGATGCCCCGCGCTACTGGCTCTCCAGGAAGCAGCTGACGCCGTTGGCGATCCCGAGGGCCATCTCGTAGCGCATGTCGTCGAGCACCTCGCGATCAGCCTGCAGGAACCCCAGCTCCACGATCGCTGCCGGTGTCTCGAGCGCCAGCTCGCGGAAGGCGTAGTAGTTGAGCATGTCGACGGTGATCGAGTCCACGTGCTCGGGCAGCATCGTGCTGGTCCCATACTCCTCGACCAGGCAATCGACCAAGCGGTCCTCGACCTCGGGCATCTGGCTGTACGCCCAGCGCGCGACCTTGAAGCCGCTCGCTCCGGCCACATCGCATGAGTCGGCGTGGATCGACACGAGCGCCGCGCCGCGGTATCCCTGTATCGGCGGCTGGGGCTCGCTCGGATGGTGCTCGGGCAGCAGGTCGACCTCGTATCCGCGGTACTCGAGAAGCGCCTGCAGCCGGAGCGCGACGTCGGTCGTCACGTCGACCTCGCGCCGGCCGTCGGAGCAGACCGCTCCCGTGTCGAACTGCCAGTGCCCCGGTATCACGCCGACGCGGTTGCTGCGCGAGATCTCCGCCGCGGCATCGCCGTCGCGGCCGCCTTCCCCTCCGTCCGTGCCGCTCGCGACCGCCTCGCCGCCAGCCGGCGCCGGCGCGCCGACGTCCGCCCCCGCGTCGACCGGATCCGGCGCAAAGGCGGGGAGCGACGGGTCGTGGAGGGCGCTGAACGGAGTCGGCGTCGCGCCGGCGAAACCGCCTGGCTCGGCGGCGGCCGTCCTGTCGGCTCCGGCGGCGGGGCCCGAGGCGACTCCGAGCGCGGTTCCAGCGTCACCAAGCCGTCCGGAGCGCACGCTGCGGGCCAAGAGCACCGTCGCGGCGATGAACACGATCACCGCCACGAGCCGAAGGTGGTTCAGACGTCGCTGCATTGGGGGCCTCGAGCGGATGCTAGGAGAACGCCAGAGGAGTGTCAACCTCCAACGGCGCCTGGCCGCCGACGTGGCTGGCCGAACTGGCGTCGCGCCCGGCGCTGGCGGCCGATGTGGCCGGCTCGGCTTACGCCTGGCTCACGCCGTTCTCACGGCGCGCTTAGAACCTCTGCACACAATCCTAAGCAATCACACAGGAGACCAGCCATGAACGCTCCGCGCCCCGTAGTGCTAGTCGTGCTCGACGGTTGGGGCCTGTCCGACGCTCGGGACGGCAACGCAGTCGCGCTGGCACACACGCCGGTTTACGATCGGCTCATGGCCGAGCGCCCCAATGCCAAGCTGCGGACCAGCGGCGCTGACGTCGGGCTGCCCGATGGGCAGATGGGCAACAGCGAGGTGGGGCACCTGAACCTCGGCGCCGGCTTCGTAGTGAGCCAGGACCTCACGCGTCTCGCGGCAGCGATCGCGGACGGCTCATTCCTCCGAAACGAGGTGCTGAGGGGGGCCGCGTCCTACGTCGCGTCGAGCGGGAAGGCGCTGCACCTCATGGGGCTGGTCGGCGAGGGCGGCGTCCACGCCCACACGGATCACCTGCTGGCTCTGGTCGAGCTGGCGCGGCTCGGCGGCGTCGAAAGGCTCCACGTGCATGCGTTCACGGACGGACGCGACACCGCGCCGGACAGCGGCCTGGGCTTCATCCGCGATGTCGAGCGTCGAATGACCGAGATCGGCCTGGGCGACGTGGCGTCGGTGACCGGGAGATACTGGGCGATGGACCGCGACCGGCGGTGGGACAGGACGGCGAAGGCATGGCACGCGCTCGTCGACGGCGAGGGGCGGACCGCACGCTCGGCCGAGCAAGCCGTTCGGCAGGCTTACGACTCGGGCGTCACCGATGAGTTCATAGAGCCGACGGTGATCGTCGACGCTGCCGGGCACCCGCTCGGCACGGTGGGCGACGGCGACGCCGTCGTGCTGTTCAACTTCCGTGCCGATCGCATGCGCCAGCTGCTGGCTGCATTGACCGATACGGGCTTCGACGCTTTCGAGCGGCGCCTCCCGCATGATGTGCGGGTCGTCACGATGACCGAGTACTCGCACGGCCAGCCGGTGCCCGCGGCCTTCCCGCCACTCGACGTGGAGCGCCCGATCGCCCGAGTGGTGTCGGATCACGGGCTGCGCCAGTTCCATACCGCCGAGACGGAGAAGTACGCGCACGTCACGTACTTCTTCAACGGAGGCCGCGAGGAGCCGTTCGCGGGCGAGGATCGGCTGCTGGTACCGTCGCCCAAGGTAGCGACCTACGACCTGCAGCCGGAGATGAGCGCTCGTGAGGTGACCGACGCGCTCGTGGAGCGAATCGGCACCGGCATCGACGACTTCGTCATCGTGAACTACGCGAACGCGGACATGGTTGGCCACACCGGCGATCTCGATGCGGCCATCGTGGCCGTCGAGACCGTAGACGAGTGCCTGGGTCGCGTCCTGACGGCGCTCGAGCAAGCGGGGGGCGCCGCCCTGGTGACATCCGACCATGGGAACGCCGAGAGCATGGTCGATCCGGAGACCGGAGGCCCGCAGACCGCGCACACGCTCAACCCGGTGCCGCTCCTGCTCGTCGCTGCCGGCAGCGAGGAAGTCACTCTGTCCGATGGGCGGCTGTCCGATGTGACGCCGACGCTGCTGGAGCTGATGCAGCTGCCCGCGCCCGAGCAGATGACCGCTCGCTCGCTCATCGTGCAGGCTGGTCAAGCGCCTGGCTGAGCAAGGGCCGCTGTTGTATAATCCGCCGGATACGCGCCGGGAGGTGTAGACCCGCACATGGCACTAGATCGCCAGCACGTCTTGGAGCGCCTCGAAGCTGCTGAAGGCTCTCGGGACCTCTCGGGTCTTGACCTGACCGGGGCGGATCTCAGCCGCCTCGACCTCCGTGGCGTCGACCTCAGCCGCGCCGACCTGTCGGCGGCCGACTTGCGCTGGGCGGTCCTCGAGGGCGCCGACCTCGACGCTGCAGTGCTGCGTCGCGCCGACGCCCGATGGGCGGTGCTGCGGGGCGCCAACCTGCGGCAGGCCGACCTGGTCCGAGCCAACCTGGGCTGGTCGGACCTGACCGGCGCCGACCTGACCGGCGCCGATCTCGACGGCGCCAACCTCGAGAACGCCGACGTGGAGGGCACCCTCCTCGACCGCGCCCCGCGCCGCGAGGCTGTCGCCCGCGCTGCGACGACGCGGCGCCTGGCGGTCCCAGAGCGGTGGTCGGGCGGCCGATCGGTGCCGGAGGTGTCCGCCACGACGGTGTTCCTCACGCTGCTCGGCGTAGCGGCGGTGGTGTTCGTGTGGGGCTGGCTCTTCCAGCGCGCGTACTTCATCGATGCGTTCTCCCTCGATGCCGCCGGCATCGCCGAGCTCGGCGACCCGCGCAACTTCACCGTCGGCCTGTCGCGGGTCGTTTGGCTCGAGCTGAAGACGCTGCTCGTGATACCGCTCGTGTTCCTCGGGCTGGTGCTCGTCGCCGCCGTCGCCGCGGTGGTGCCGCTTCTTCTGGCGTACCTGTCGGAGCAGGTGCTGGAAGACATCGTCCGCCCCGAGGTCAGGCCGTTCGTGGTGGGCGGGCTGTTCGTCGCCATCACCATCTTCTTCCTGTTCGCCATACCGCGCGCGCTGGCATTCGCCGGGGGAACGACCACCAACAAGGCGCCCGGCGACCCGGGGCTCAGCGCGGTGTTCGAGCTGGCGAAGACGGGCGGCTGGCTCACCAGGCTGGGCCTGGTAGCCTGCCTGGCCCTGGCCGCGTACGTGCTCTGGATCCTCTGGCGACTCGCGAGCCGCGGTCTATCGACGTACGAGCTGCCGACCGACCTGCGCCTCCGCTATCCGCACCTCAACAGCGCGTTCGTGAACGTGCGGAGCGGCCGGATCATGGCGTATGCCGGCGAGTTGTCAGGCGACGAGCGACGGCGCGGCCTCCTGGCGGCGTTGGGCCTGGTCGTGCTCCTGGGCACGGTCCTGACGGGCACGGGGGCGGTGTTCGCGTATCGCGACATGTGCGACGGCGGTGAGCTGCCGCGTAGCCAGCTGTACCTGAACGAGATCCCGCCGGACGTCGACGACCGCACGGTCTGCCAGCGCCTCCTGGCCGACAACGGCGAGAGCTACTACGTCTTCTTCCCCAGCCAGACCGTCGAGGAGGTCGCCGGCGACATATCGTCGCGCGTGCCCAACGTCCAATCCGTCTCCCAGTCCGAAGAGGTGCTGCTCTACGCCGCGGTCGGTCCGGACGACTGCCCGACTTGCGCCAGCTCGCCTGACG
The DNA here is from genome assembly GCA_046259645.1 of Anaerolineae bacterium. Lineage (GTDB taxonomy): Bacteria > Chloroflexota > Anaerolineae > Epilineales > Epilineaceae > JBJYWW01. The sequence continues at coordinate 2,651 of JBJYWW010000213.1, read as the reverse complement.
CCAAGCTGGCATCCTCCACCCGCTTCGTAATCGACCCGGACGAGCTGGAGGTGCAGGGCCTCGTGACCGAGCGCACGGCCGACCTTGTCACGCTCGAAGGCCAGGCACAGGCGGTGAGCTCCGTGCGCTTGCTGGTGGACACGACCTACTACGCTCTCGATGGCACGACCGCGTCCGAGACCGAGGTCGCGCCGGGGCGGTTCATCCGGGCGACAGGGCGACTGGCCGTCGATGCCCCGATCCTCGAGGCGCGCGTCGTAGAGATCCTGCCGCTCGAGGAGCAGGGGACGCCCACGACGATCGAGGTCACGCTTCAGGATCCGTACACGATCGTTGTGAGCGGTGAGGGCTGGACGGCCGGAAACGAGGTGGCCATCGGCCTTGGCCAGGCCGGGGACCCGGCGCCGTCGATCCCGCTCGTGCGCGAGCCCGTGGTGGTCGGCACCGACGGGACCTTCTCGGTGCCCGTTCGCTTCCGCGAGGATCTCCCGACCGGGTCGGACCTGCAGACCATCGCCCGCGACAGGACGACAGGCCAGACGGCCATCGGCCCATGGCTGCTCGAGCCGCCGCCGGCTACCGCCACGCCGGTTCCGACTGCCACGCGGATCGTCATCGTGGAATCCTCGCCCACGCCGTCGGGCGACGAGGTCGGCGAGGGAACCGCCACACCGGAGCCGCTCGCGACCAACACGCCGCTGCCGACACCGGTGTTCGGTCCGGGCGGTCCGGCGGTCGGCGACTGCACGCCGGACGAGTACGAGTCCGACTGGCCGCGCGGCTTCGAGAAGGAGATCTACGTCGGCTTCGGCGACGGCGCCGCGGAGGCCCAACAGCACAACTTCTGCGGCATCGGCGATCGATACCGCGCCGACATAGACCTGGCGTTCTTCCGCGCCAAGGCGGGGCGGTGGTATCGCGTGCGCACGTCGGGCCTCGCGCCGGGCGTGGACACCGTGATGGCCGTCGGCGATCTCGGCGACGACACGCCGTGCGAGCCGGCCGGCTGCTGGAACGACGACATGGCGGCGCTGACGTTTGACTCCGAGATCGTGTTCCAGGCGGTGCGCGACGCCAAGGCGATGATCACCGTCGACAACCGCGGCTCGGCGTACGGCAGCGACGCCTCATACACGCTGTCCGTCGTGGAGTTCGAGCAGGAGCCGACGCCGACGCCGACGGTATCGCCCACGCCGACCCTGACGCGCACGCCGACGATTACACCCACGCCGTTGCCGCTGAAGGACGCGTTCGAGGTCGGCAATCGGTGCCGCGAGGCCGAGATCTGGCACTACCTGGACCTCAACCGCGACTACCTGGCGACGATCTACGGCTCGACGGACGAGGACTACTACGAGACCGTCACGCTCGTGCCGGGCATGCGGTACCGGCTCAACCTCTGGCCGCCGTCCGGCCAGGACTACGACCTCGACCTGTGGCTGGTCGAGACCAAGTCCACCTGCAGCCTGTACACGGGGCTGTCGGGCGGCCTCAACCCGGGCGAGGGCGTGGCCGAGCAGATCCCTGACCCGCGGGACGGCGACTCGTTCTCGGTGGCGCAGGAGATGTCGCTGGTGGTGCGGGTGTTCTCGCCGTACCCCAACGTCTACTACGACCCGCACTCGTACTACCGGCTGCGGCTATCGTCGTTCGGCACGCCGATCGCGCCGAGCACGGCGACGCCGGCTGTGACGAACACACCATCGCCGACGTTCACGCCGACCGCGACCCCGACCGAGCCGGAGCCGGAAGGCGGCATCAACCCGCCCACGGCGACAGGGACCCCCGCGACGCCAACCAACTCGCAGTCACCGGTGCCCACTCAGTCGCCGCAACCGACGGCATCCGGCACGGCGCCCGCGCCGCCGGTCGGCCGCGGCAACGCGGCGGCGGGGCGCGGGGGCGGCGCGTGACGCGCAAGGCGGCTGCCACTCTCCTGCTGGTGGCGGGGGCATTGGTCGCTCCGCTGCTCGGCGCGTCCAGCCCGGTGAGCGCGCAAGGCGGCGCTGCCGTGCCAGCTTGCTCGGCCGTCGGCTGGCGCGAGGTCGTGGACGGCGCCGGCGACGGCATGGGCTCCGTATCGTCGCTCGCTGGCGCCAACGACTCCGCCCGGATGTACGCCGGCTCGCGGCTGCGCGAGAGCCCGCCCGGACAGGCGCACGACACGCTCTACAGCTGGCCGACAACCGACCCGGTGTTCCGCGCCGAGGCGACGGTGAGCGACTTCCGCATCACCGACGTGCTGGCGACACCGCGGCGCGCGACCACGCTGTGGGCGAGTACCCTCGGCACGGGCGACAGCTTCCGGGGCCCGGTCCTCGGCGGGACCAGCGGCAGCGACCTCTCGGCTCGCGGCACGCTCCGCAGCTGGTTCATGAAGCTCGCCTCGACGGACTCGGACGTGCTCGTGGCCGTGACCGAGCCGTCGAGCATGGGCGTGTACCGATGGGACGCTTTCGGCGACGAATGGCAGCTGGTCGGCGGCGACACCATCGGCACTACCCTGTTCCGGGCGCTGGAATCCGGGCCCGACGGCCGCCTGTGGATCGGCGCCGATCGCAGCGGCGTGTGGCGCTCGTCGGACGCCGGCGCCACTTGGCAGCTGACGACTGACTCGCTGCTGCCAGTTACCCCGTGGACGATAGCGGTGT
>JBJYWW010000212.1:0-3874 GCA_046259645.1 Anaerolineae bacterium | reverse complement strand
CCCGGACCGGCGATCGCAGCGAGCTCGAGCTGGACGCGTCGGAGACGCACATCTGGCGCTCGGTGAGCGCCGAGGGCGACGCGTGCACGCCGGAGACGTGCGCCCACGCGGCCGCCGGCACGTGCTGGCTGCACTGGGCGCGCGCGCAGGCCGAGTCCGCTCACATCATCGTGGTCAACCACGCCCTGTTGATCAGCGACATGATGGTCGACAACCGCCTACTGCCGCGCCACGAGCATCTCGTGATCGACGAGGCCCACCATCTCGAGGAGGTCGCGACCAAGGCGCTCGGCTTCACGGGCAGTCGCTCCGGCGTGCGGTCGGCGCTGGCCGCGCTGGACAGGCCCGATGACCGTGGCCTCCTGCCGGAGCTGCTGGCGTCGCTCGGGCGCGCTCAGATGCTCGAGCCGTCGGTCGACTGGCGGCCCATGATCGAGGGCACGACCGGTCTGCGACGCGCCGCGCACGCTGCCGGGCGCGCCGGCGATGCGCTCTTCGACGCCGTCGAGGCGCTGGTCGACGAATCCGGCGGGAAGAACGCCTTCGAGCTGCGCCTCACCGAGGGCGTGCGACACTCGGGGGCGTGGCAGCGCGTCGAGGAGGCGGCGCAAGACCTGACCCGCGCGTTCTCCGATCTAACGTCGGGTCTGGTCCGCCTCGGCAACGCGCTCGTGGCAGCGGAGGGGAGCCTGGACCGCGGCCCGGCGCATGCCTCGGACGTGTCGGCCGCCGTCCGCGAGCTGCGGCACTACTCGCTGGGACTCCGCGAGTGCATCGCCGACCCGTCGCCGAACGACGTCGTCTGGGTCGAGCGTCGCGGCCGACAAGTCGCAGTTCACAGCGTGCCGCTCCATGTCGGCGAGGCGCTGGCCGAGCGCCTGTTCGCGGACAAGGAGGTCCTGGTTCTGACCTCGGCCACGCTTCGGGCAGGCCCGGGCTTCGGCTACCTGCGCGATCGCCTCGACCTGCCGGACGCGCCGGGCGAGGTCGTGGAGTCGCCGTTCGACTTCGACGAGGCGGTCCTCGTCGCCGCCCCGGCCGACCTGCCGCCCCCCGGCGCTCCCGGCTACCAAGGCGCGCTCGATGAGTGCGTCAGCCAGCTGGCCCTGGCATTGGGCGGCCGGCTGCTGGTGCTCTACACTTCCCACGGCGGCCTGCGGCAGACGTACCATGCGATTCGCGGGCCGCTCGGCGCGGCGGGGATCGCCGTGATCGCGCAGGGCATGGACGGCTCGCGCCGTCGACTGCTGGAGCGGTTCGCCGCCCCCGACCGACCCACCGTCCTGCTCGGGACGCGGTCGTTCTGGGAAGGGGTCGATGTCCCCGGCGACGCTCTCACCGGCCTGTTGATGGCTCGTCTGCCGTTCGACGTGCCGACCGATCCGGTGTTCGCCGCCCGGTCCGAGACATTCGAAGACCCCTTCACCGAGTTCGCATTGCCCCGTGCCGTGCTGCGTTTCCGTCAGGGCTTCGGCCGGCTGATCAGGCGGGAGACCGATCGCGGTGTGTTCGCGATCCTAGACAGCCGCGTGTGCCAGCGGTCATATGGGCAGCTGTTCCTCGAGGGGTTGCCGGGAGGCCGCGTGTGGACCGGGCCCCGGCGGGAGTTGGCCGCGGCGGCTGCCGATCACATCGCCGACGGCTAGGCGTCAGCGCGCCACCGGCTACACGGAGGAGAAAGCAGATGATTGAAGCGGCCCAGCTGCGTCGCGGCACGGTGATCGACATCGACGGCGAGCTCTACCGCGTGCTGGAGCAGCAGCTGTCGAAGATCGGGCGGGGCGGCGCGAACGTCAAGACCAAGTTGCGCAACCTCGACACGGGCGCCGTCGTTGACAAGACGTTCGGCTCGAACGACCGCTTGCAGGACGTGCGCCTCGAGAGCAGGCGCGTGCAGTACCTGTACAACGACGGCGACCTCTACCACTTCATGGACATGGAAAGCTACGAGCAGCCCGCGCTGCCCGCGTCGGCCGTCGAGGACGTCAGCCAATACCTGGTCGAGAACCTCGAGCTGAACCTGGCGATGCACGAGGGGAAGGCCGTGCTAATCGAGCTGCCCACGACGGTCGACCTGGAGGTCACCGAGGCGCCTCCCGGCTTCAAGGGTGACACCGCGAGCGGCAGCACGAAGCCGGTGACGCTGGCGAACGGCCTGAAGGTCAACGTGCCGTTCTTCATCGAGCCTGGCGACGTCGTGCGCGTCGACACCCGGACCGGGGAGTACGTCACGCGGGTTCGCGACTAGGATCAGTCAGCGACTAGAGCATCAGTCCGCGGCTGAATCGACCAGGCGGCCGGATCGGACGGCTGACCGGATCGAACGCGATACCGGATCGGACGGACGACCGGACCGGCTGGGCGACCGCATAGGACGGTCAGCCTGACCGGACGGGCGACCGCACCGGGCGTGAGACCGGACCGCGTCCGCGCCGCCCTCGGGCTGCCCTGCGCCTAGCGCGTCGCCTCGGGGCTGAAACGGCTGAGGTGCCCCATGTCGTCCGCGGCCGCGATCGAAACTGAGACTCGGTCGCCCGGCGTCAGCCCCACGACGGTGTAGCTCGGCCCCGGACCGGCCCACTCGAGTCGATCGTAGGTCTGCGAGCCGCCGCTCCGAACCGCGACCCAATAGCCGCCGGCGCCCGGGCTGGCTCCCGCGTCCCAGGTGACGAGCAAGCTCCCCGGCACATCGGGCGACGCCGCCAGCGTCGGCGCGCTGGTCGGCGCCGGTGGCGCCAAGGCCAGGTTGGCGACGACGGCCAAGATCAGCCGAGTCGCGTCGGCGAGGTACCCGGCGTCGATCCGGTCGGCGGTGTCGCCGGGGCCGTCCAGGTGCCCGGCGTCGTCGCCGGCCGCGGACAGCCGGAGCGCCGGGAAGCCTGCCTCGCTGAACGAGGTGTGATCGCCGCGATCCCATACCGGGTCGGCCGCGTCCACCACGTCGAGGTTGGCGGCCATGTAGCGCTCGGCGATCACCTGGGCGTAGCGCGCCAGCTGCCTCGACTCGCCTTCGGGGCCGGCGTCGGAGTAGGCCCGCAGGCGCAGCTGCCCGTCGCCGGCCTCGCCCATGGTCGAGCCGCCGATCGTGTCGGCGTCCAGCACCGCTTCGATCGGCAGGCCGATGCGCCGCGCCAACGGGGCATGGTGCTGGCTGCCGGCCAGCCCGGACTCCGATGCGCCGAAAGCCACGAAGCGAATCGTTGCGTCCCATCGGCGTTCCGACATGACCCGCGCCAGCTCGAGCAGCGCAGCGGTGCCAGACGCGTCGTCGTCTGCGCCGGACGCCGCCTGCTCACCATCGGCGCTTGCGGGTCGAACGTCGTAGTGCGCCGTGACGTATACGATCCGCTTGTCGAGCCCGATGCCGGGCGCCGTCGCGATCACGTTTCGTATCGTTGCCCGCCGATCATCGATCCGCGCGTCGAATTCCTCGAGCTCGACCTGCACCTGCCTGTCCTGCCGCGCGTCGAGCTTGTCGAAGCGATCGAAGAGCCATTGCGGCGTGTCGGCCACGCCGTCCTCCCCGCCGGAGCCCGCCACCGCGCTGCGATCGTCCATCGCCGCCAAGTGGCGCACGTCGTCGGCCAGGCGGCGCTGGTCGACCTCGGCCATGAGCGCCAGCACATCCAGATCGGTGAGGGCAGGAGCGGAGCCGGCCAGCTCGACGGTCGGGCGCACGGTCGGCGCCGGAATCCCGGAGGATCCCGAGCCGCCGGCCAGAGCACCGGTATCGGCGCCGAGCGTCGGGATCGCGCCAATCGCCCCGGCACCGCTGGGACGCGGCGAGCGCTCGAGTCCCGGCGGCAGCGTCCACGTGGGCAGGGCCGCGGATCGCTCGCCCGACTGGGCAGGCGCCACGTCGCCACCCTCGGGT
>JBJYWW010000211.1:0-4754 GCA_046259645.1 Anaerolineae bacterium | reverse complement strand
GGCGTGCACTCACGGCACGCCGAGCGGGATCGACAACACCGTGGTCGCGCTGGGTCGGCCGATCCGCTTCCAGGCCGGAGAGGCCGAGCCGCTCGACGTCGGCGCGCCGCTGACGCTCGTAGTAGGCGACACGGGGAGGCACGGCGCCACGTCGGACATGGTGGCGGGCGTCGCGAGGCGGCGCCACGAGCGGCCCAGGACGTACGAGACGTGGTTCGCGGACATCGCGCGCTTCGTCGACCAAGCCAGCGGCGCGCTGGCATCCGGAGAGAACGTCCGCGTCGGCTGGCTGCTGGACCGCAACCACCTGATCCTCCAGGCCATGCGCGTGTCGACCTCGGAGCTGGATGCCCTTGTCGCCGGAGCCAGGCGCGCCGGGGCTCTCGGCGCCAAGATGACGGGCGCCGGCGGCGGCGGAGTCGTGATCGCGGTCGTGACGCCAGAGATCGCGGACGAGGTCGCGGAGGCGATGCGCCTAGGCGGAGCCGTGCGCACGTGGCGCACCACGGTCCCGCCGACCGACGCCCTGGGCCGCCGGCAGAGCGATGATCGCGGCGGACCGTAGTCGCCCGGTCTACCTCAAGCTGGGCGGGGCGCTGCTCACCGACAAGAAGACGCGTGAAACGCATCGCCCGGACGTGCTGGCCCGGCTCGCCGGTGAGATCGCCGATTGGGCTCAATCGAGCGATCGGCCCCTCGTCTTGGCGCACGGCAGCGGATCGTTCGCGCACATGGCGGTGCGGGACACCGGCTTCCTGACCCGGCCCGACTCGGCCGTGGCGCTGGCCAGCGTGGCGGCCGCCGCGCGCCGGCTCAGCTCGCTCGTCGTCGAGTCGCTGCTCGCCGCGGGGCTTCCGGCCCTGCCGGTCCCCGGCTCGCTGCTCGCCGAGTGCCGCGACGGCCAGGTCGACGCGGTCCGGGCCGACATCGTGTCGGGCGCACTGCGCGCCAGGCTCGTGCCGGTCCTCTACGGTGACGCGGCGCCGGACACGGTCCGCGGTGGCTGCATCGCCAGCACCGAGCCTCTGTTCGTCGCGCTGGCGCGGGTCATCCCGCCGTCTCGCGTCGTCCTGGCCACGGACGTCGACGGCGTCTACGCCAGCGACCCGCGCTCCTCTCCAGGTCAGGTGCCGATAGCCCGGCTCGAGGCGTCCGACGCGCTCCGCGACTACGCGCCGGCCCACGCGAGCGACCGGGCCGTCGACTTCACAGGTGGCATGGGCAGCAAGGTGCGCCTGATGGCCGAGCTGGCGGAAAGCACTCCGGGCTGCGAGGTTCGCATTCTGTCCGGGCTACGGCCCGGCGCGATAGGGAAGGCTCTCGACGGCTCACCGGAGGCCGGCGGGACGGTCATCCAGTCGGGGGCGCCTGGATAGACCCGAACCGTGTCAGGTGCGCTCGCCATCCTGCGGCCGGGGCCTGTCGAGAGTCAGGTGCTCAGGCGCATGTCCGACCTACGGCCACGGCTTGCTCCAGTCGTGCCGACCAGGCGGGCACCGCACGTCCTCCGCCAGCTGCCGATAGATCTCCTCCAGGTCCGACGCCGTGGGCGCGTGGACGTGCCGGTCGGGTGAGCCGGCAATCGCGATCAGCAGCTCGGAGTCGACGTCGTCCTCGGTTCCCAACCCGATGGTGAACACGTAGATGCCGCCAGCACGCACGGCGGACGCGGCCTCGAGCACGGTCGTCTCCGGGCGCCCGTCGCCACCGGGCGGCACGCCAGTCGGCCGGCCGTCGGTGAGGAGAATCAACACCGGCGTCGCTCCCGTCCGCGCATCGGCCAGCGCCTCCGCCCCTGCCGCCAATGCCAGGTCCAACCGCGTGCCGGTCTCGACCTCGTCCACGAGCCCGGCCAGCGCGTCGCTCAGCGCCTCAGCGTCGTCGGTAAGGACCTGCTCGGTCCACGCCGTCGCGTTGAACCCGACGATCGAGGCGCGGTCAGCCGAGCCGTCGTCACCGGGCTCGAGCTGCAGCAGCGCGACGAACTCGTCGGCCGCATCGAGGGCCGCGGCCAGCTTGGGCCGACCGTCGGCGGTGGCGTCGCGCATGCTGGTCGACAGGTCCATCACGAGGGCGACGTCGAGCATCGTCGGTGGGCAGCTCTCGCGGAGAGCCACCGGCAGGAAGGCCGGAGCGGGAGTGGCCGTCGGCGTGGGCGTGGGGCTCGGCGTGACCGTGGGGGTCGCCGTCATGGCCCCAGGCGGGCCGCAGAGCACCTCGGCGTCGCCCAGGCCGTCCTCCGGCCCGGTCCCTGGCCCCGGCTCTTCGAGCACGGTCTCGCGCGCTATGTCCGTGCCGCTGGGGTTGTAGTACCAGACGGTGCCCACGGTATCGGCGACGATCGGCGCCGAGGCGGGGGCGAAGGACCCGTCGAACCCTGGGAAGGACGCGAGCGCGCCCAGCAGCGACTCGTCGTGGGTCCACTCGTCGGCGAACTGCTCCGGTGACGTCTGAACCAGCCACGTGCTGCCCGCCCGCGAGCCGCCGAGGAGGTCCCCGGTCCCGCCGCCCCCGTGATGCCGAGCGTCGACGGCTCGGTCGCGCAGGCCGATCAGCATGTCGCCCTCGGAGCTGAACTCGAGGTCCACGACCATCGGTTGCGGGGGCGCGTCGGGCAGGCCCGGGTCAGCGCTCCATGGCGACCATTGTGGGTCGCGGTCGTAGCCGAGCTCGAAGTCGGCAACGCTGACCGGGTTCGAGCCGTCGGCGAGAGTGCGATACACGGTCGCGGCGAACGAGCCCTCCAGCGCGCCGTCGGCGCGCGAGTCCACCACCGCGTGGTACAGCCGGCCGCCGTCGTACCCGAGCCCGAACAGCCGGGCGTTCAGCGCCCATTCCTCGGCGGCGGCGCCGCTCGCGAAGCGCCCCAGCTCGCGCCCATCCGGCACCGAGAGGCGGTGGATCTCGTTGGTCGCCAGGTTGGCGACGTAGAGATTGAGCCCGTTGTCGTCGATCTCGATGTCGCCGAGACTGGACCGCCCCACCCACGCGGCCGCGGCGTCGTCATCAGGCGACGCCGGATCGTGCCTGTCGGGACCGGCGTCCACCACAGCCCATCGCTCGACGGTGCCTGTCGCCAAGTCGATCCGGTAGATCTGCCCGGGGCCGCCAGGGCCGTAGGGCTGGCCACGCCGGTGATACGCCGCCGCATAGAGGTGGCCGCGCCGCCAGTCGAACGCCAGCCCGTAAACCGAGCCGAGCTCGGAGCGAGTCGCCAGCGCCGGGTGACCCGCACCGCCCGAGTCGGGCGTGTCGTTGACCGCGAGCAGCGCGGGACCGGTCCGCGATGACGTGCCGCCCAGCTGCGCGGCGACCGCGAAGTACGGGTTGTCGCCGTTACAGGCGGCGTAGATCTCGTCGACGCCGAGCTCCGGCTCGGCGCCTACCGGACCACGTCCGACCGCCGTGCCGACCCAGCTCGCCAGCAGGCACGTGACGGCCGCTGCCGCGATGTGAGATGCCCTCATCAAGCGCCTCTCGCGTCCCCGGGGCGACCGCGCGCCGGTCGCCGACGCAAGATTATGCCACACGTGCCGCCACCGCCCCTGCCTTTGCCAACACCCGCGCCCCTGCCGACGCACGGGGGCCGTGTGGTATCATCGCCGACGCATCGGGCGCCCCGCGACCGATGCATCTAGAGCAGCCGGGAGGAGTCGACCGTGGCGGCCACCGCGACAGCCAGAGCCTGCGCCAACATCGCGTTCATCAAGTACTGGGGCAACCTCTCCTGCGAGCTCCGGCTGCCATACAACGACAGCATCTCGATGAACCTGGACGGCGCAACCTCGACCACGACGGTCGCGTGGCGGGACGACCTACCGACTGACGTGGTCGTGGTCGATGGCGTGGAGCTCGACCGCTCGGGAACGCAACGCGCGTCGGAGCACCTGGATCGCGTGCGAGCGCTGGCCGGGCTGGACGCGCGAGCCGAGGTGAGGTCGGTGAACACCTTCCCGATGGGCACCGGCATCGCATCGTCGGCCTCGGGCTTCGCCGCTCTGACCGTCGCCGCCACCGCCGCCGCCGGCCTGAGCTTGTCGGAGCGCGAGCTGTCGAGCTTGGCTCGCATGGGCTCGGGCTCGGCCGCCCGGTCCGTGCCGTCGGGTTTCGTCCAGTGGCTCGCGGCGCCGTCCCACGATGACTCGTTCGCGTACTCGATCGCCGACCCGGGGCACTGGGACCTCCGCGACGTCGTCGCCGTCGTCAGTCGGCAGCACAAGGTCGTTGGGTCGAGCGGCGGGCACGCCGCTGCTGACACCAGCCCCTACCTCGGCGCGCGCCTCGGCGAACTCCGGACGCGCCTACCGGCGGTGCGCGCGGCGCTTCTCGATCGTGACTTCGCTGCGTTCGGACCGCTGCTCGAGGAGGAGGCGCTTTCGCTTCACGCCGCGGCCCTGACGAGCAGGCCGCCTATCCTCTACTGGGCCCCGGGCACAGTGGCCTTGATGCGTCAGGCGGCCGAGTGGCGCGCTTCGGGGCTGCCGGTCTACTTCACGCTGGACGCGGGACCCAACGTTCACCTCGTCGTCGAGGGCATCCACGCCACCTCGCTGGAACGCGAGCTCGAGCGGCTCAGCTGTGTCGAGGCGGCGCTCCACTGCCGGCCCGGCGGGCCGGCCGCGGTCGTGCCGGAAGCGCTAGGCGGGGCGGGCTGACGTGGCCTCGGGGGCGGCGGGTGGCGCCAGCGCCGCCGGCACCAGTCGGATCGAGTGAGTGCCGATCGGCGCTAGCGCCTGGTCCGACGCTAGCGTTCG
>JBJYWW010000210.1:0-21531 GCA_046259645.1 Anaerolineae bacterium | reverse complement strand
CGGTAGGTTGCGGCTGGGTGCGGGCGGGTGCGGCTGGGTGCGTCCGGGTGCGGCTGGGTGCGGCCGTGTGCGGCCGGGTGCGGTAAGGTGCGGCCGGGTGCGGCCGGGTGCGGCACGTTGCGGCCGGGTGCGGTACGTTGCGGCCGGGTGCGGTACGGTGCGGACGCGTGAGGTACGGTGCGGACGCGTGCGGTACGGTGTCGACGCGCGGCGCCTACGACTGGCCGAGCAACGTATCCAGGTCCGGCGGCGCCTCGGCCAGGCAGTTGGCAACCGCCCATGCCGCAACCTGCGCCCGTCTCTCGAAGCCGAGCTTGGAGAGGATGTTGGTGACGTGACCTTCCACGGTCTTCAGGGCGACGACGAGCCCGTCGGCGATCTGTTGATTAGTCAGCCACTGCACGAGCAGCGCCGCGACATCGCACTCCTCAAGCTGTCTGTCCGCCGCTCCCCACAGCGTCACCGCTCGAGCCGGGTCGCCCGCCGACTCAACCACACCGCCAAGCTCGATCAGCGCCAGCGCGGCTCCCGCTTCGTGGCCGATCTCACGGCAGACGACGAGGCTCTCGACCAGCAAGCCTTCCGCCTGTTCGAGCTGACCCTCGGCCGTCGCGATCCGGGCCAACTCGTAGCTGCCCTCGGCCACTCCGGGCTTGTGACCCAGATCACGCAAGGCCGAGAGACTTTCTTCTCGGCACCGCCTCGCTCGGTCGTCGTCGCCGTGCCCCGCTGCGGCGATGCTCAGGTCCGCTAGCACGGAGGCGGTACCGTGCTTGTCTTCCACCCTGAGCGCCGCGCGGAAGTCCTCGTGGTCGCGCGAGAGCTCACCGAGCCGTTCCAGCTGGTCTGGCCCCCGCAGCTTGGGCTCGGCCTGGGCGGCCACCGATAGGAAGTACGCCAGGTGCCGGTCCTTCGCTGCATCTACGGCACACGACTCCGCCAGCTTCTCCGCGCCGTACTAACGGACGATCTCCAAGAGGCGACACCGCGCCGTCCCATCCTCGTCCTCAACGCCGATCACGACCATCGACTGATCGGCGAGGCTGAACAGCAGGTCGAACACCTCGTCCGACTCAACACCATCGCCCGCGCATACCGCTTCCGCGGTTCGCCACGTGAAGCCGCCCGAGAACACTCACAGCCGATCCAGCAGCAGTTGCTCGGGCGCGTCGAGTAAATCCCGGCTCCAGTCCATGGTTGCCCGGATGGTCTGTTGATGCGGTGTCTCGGACTGCGGACCCCTCGTGAGCGGGCGCAGCGCGTCATCGAGGTGGGCGGTGATCTCCCGCACGCCTGACACCCTCACGAGTGCCGCCGCGAGCTCGACCGCGAGCGGAACGCCGTCCAGCCGGCAACAGATCTCTTCGAGGACGGCGCGCGCGACGCGTGTGCGGGGGGCGCTCGGTCGCTGAGGCGTCAGCGGGCGGCGAATCGGACTTGGCCGTCTACTCTGACGCTCCGAATCCTGCCCGGTGCTTCAGCAGGGCACAGGCTGCTCAAGCGTGACCTGGACACGGTCAGGCCGTCCCAAGTGTGAAACGGAGTTCCCTGAGCTCGCCGGACCCCTTCGGGAAGGACTCCAGGGTAGATCCAAGGGTTAACCCTCGTGCCGGTCGCTGCGTGTCCCGGTACGCTGTAGGCAGAAAGAACGACAGCGACACAGGAGGCAAGGACATGATCACACCAGACACGAACTACAGGATGGTAGAAGCCCTGCTACACCGACCCCAGCCGACCCGACCGACCTACCGGCAAGCCGGCCGGCCCGACCCAAAGGAAAGGAGACAACCAATGGCCCTGACGATTCGCTACGCTCGCTACGTCCTGAGCTCGCTCGCCACCGTCGCCTTCGGCATGACGTGGAACTAGACCCGACCATCGCACCAGAGAGGCCTGACAATTGAACACGACCGATTGAGGACCGGAGCGGCTTCCGCCCCGGTCCTTTCGGTGGCTGCACCAGGCGCTGCTCGCGTGAGATCGCTCGCCGTCGTCGCCTTCGGAATCGGCTTGCGCAACTAGCCGACGCCAACCGACAGCCCCACCGTACTTTTGCTGATCCACATGAGGGTATATACTTCCGTTCCCTACGAGCCAACACTGAATGAAAGGAACGGATGATGGCAGACTTCGCAATTGCGACACCGGTGTTGCCGGGCAAGAAGGACGAGTGGCTGGCCTTCGCGAGGCAAATGGAGGGCGATCACCGAGACAAGTTGACCGCGTTCGCTAAGGCCGCGGGAGTGACGCGGATTCGGGCATGGCTGCAGAGCACGCCGCAGGGCGACATGGCGGTGGTTGTGCACGAGGGCCCGGATGCTCAGAACTGGCTCAAGAAGGTGGCTACTTCCGACGATCCGACTGCGGCGTGGCTTCGCGGAATGCTCAAGAGCGTGCATGGCATCGACTCGGAAAGCGGAGAGGCGCCTCCGAACACCCAGGCTGTGTTCGACATCTCGATGGACTGAGGCAGCCGCGACAGGCTTCAGAGCCAGCTGACAATCGCTCAGCAACCGAAACGAGACCGGACGAGCGGACGAGACTGGTGGCTTGCATAGGAGCGGGTCCGAGAACACGTACTCACGACCTGCCAGGCAGGCAGCCGCCTCTTCCGCGGTCCGGCGCGCAAGAGCGGCCAGTCACGATTGGCGTGTGGGGGTGACCTTCCCTCGATCCCCAGGTAGTCGCCGCCGCCGTCATCGCGGCCGGCACCCGCCCCACGAAGCAGCCCTGACGCAGTGTCTGGAGGCCGCTGCTCGAGACGCCTGCGGCCGCTCTCGTTCACCTGCCCGCTAGAGCATCTCCCGTCGCCAGCGCCGGCAGCCAGACGCGGCATCGCTCACACTCGCGCGGGACTGTCTCGCCCGACCCAATAGCCTCCACGACGACGACCCCGTTTTCGGCACTGGCAAGGTACAACAGGTCGCCCGGGTCGTGGACGTCGTCACTCGGGCCACCATCGACCGGTCCGTCAGTACCCAAGCCCCGATCGCCCAGGCCGTTGTCATTCGCGCTGCCATCGTTTGAGCCGCTATCGACCGTGTCGGCACCGCTCGCGATGCCATCGCCCTGGCCGTCGTGGCCGTGGCCGTGGTAGCCGGAGCTGAGGCCGCCAACACCTCCGAGAGACCCGGCCCACCCGACGTGGCTAGCGCCCCCGACACGCGCAGGCTTGAGCGCCATGGCAATGAGGCCCCCCTCGGTCCCCAGATCGTAGGCCAGGATCCAGCCCGCTTCGCGCGGCGCCCGCGGATCGCTGACGTCTACGGCCTGCAGCCACTGGAGGTGCATGACGTAGACCGTCGTACCCGTGACCTGGATTGCCTGCGCCGAGTTGGGCCGGACGTCGTCCTCGCGGGCCTTGTCCATCCAGCCCACCTGCTGCGGGTGCTCAGGGTCGGAGGCGTCGATCACGTGCAGCGTGCCGTTGACCTCCACGACGTAAACCGTGAACCCCGACGCGGCCAGCCGCGAATACGCCCCGCCGACCGCCAGCGACCCGACGACCGCGGGGCTCCCGGGCGGCTCGACTCGAACCACCGCCAGGCCCGCCGACGTGGCGGCGTACACGACGCCGTCGCTGTATGCGAGGCCGGACACCTCACCACCGACGCGCACGCGACCCACCATCCGCGGCGCTAGCGGATCACCGACGTCCACGACCACGACCTGGTGCGTTGCGTCGTCCTGCCAGGTGGTGGCGCCGATGTACGCAATGCCGCCGTTCAGGGCGATCGCGTGCCCGTCACCGACCTCGGGCAGCATCGACAGCACTCGTGGCTCGCCCGGATCGCCGACGTCGATCACGACTAAGCCGTCGTTCTGGTCAGCCATGTAGGCTAGATCGTCCCGCACGACGACCTCGCAGTCAGCGCCGCAGGCGCCGCCGCTGATCTCCACGCTGCCTAGGACGCTCGCATCCTCCGGCTGCCCGGCATCGATAGACCACACGCCGCCAATGCCGTGGTCGCCGACGACGACCTGGCCCGCGCTGGCCGCGATCGCGCGCGGCACGAACGGGAAGTCGTAGGTGGAGAGCAGGGTCGGGGTGACTGACATCGAGGTGTCGAGCGTGCGCAGTCCGCCGTGCCATTCGGGAACGTACAGGCGGGCCCGCGCGGCGACGACATCGCTGCCGTAGTCGTGGTGAGGGTCGAATCGCCCGAAGTACCGCGGCTCTTGAGGCTCCTCGATGTCGAAAGCGAGCAGGACGCCAATCGAGCCGTAGGTGACCACTGGCCCCGCGTACTGGCTGCCCTCCATGAAGAGCCGCGCGCCGGCGACCGCGAGACGGCCCGGAAACTCTATTGTGCCCGTTGCGTCGAAGCGCCCGGCTTCGGCGGGGGCGGCGGGATCGGAAACGTCGAAGGCCAGCACGTAGCACTCGGTGTTGATCGGGGCGGCCGGTCTCGCGGCGCTTTGATGCGTGAAGGGCCGGTATTCGGCCACCAGCCGGGAGTCCGCGGCTTGTTGCTGGTGATCGGAGACGTCCGACCAGTCGCCATACCCGAACGCGGCCACGTAGGCCGTGTCGGCGGCCACGGCGACTCCGGTCACGGAGCCCATCCGCTCGCCCAGCTCCGGTAGCACGTCCGCCGAGCCCAGAAGCCGTGGTTCCTCGGGGCTGGTCAGGTCGAACACCTGCAGCGCCCTCTGGCTGGCGATGTACAGTCGATCCCCGGCGACCGTCAGATCGGTCGCGCTTCCCGCGGCCGGGACCCGGCCGACCCAGATCGGCGCCTCGGGCTCCGTCGCGTCGACGACGGCGAGGCCGCCCTCGGCGGCCAGGTAGGCGAAATCGCGATACAGGACTAGTCGATCGAGCGCACCGCAGCACGCCGGCGGCAGGTCGAGCACCGCGGCCACCCGAGGGCGATCGATCTGCGATATGTCGAGAACATGGAGTCGTCCGCGGGTCTCCAGTACGAATGCGACGGTGCGTGCCTCATCGACGGCGATTGCGGTCACGATGCCCGGCACCATGTAGTGAGCGATCTTCGCCGGCGCCTCGCCGTCGGCCACGTCGAGAACCTCGAGCCGAGAGCCGATGCCGAGCAGCGCGTGCTGGCCGATGATGGCCATCGCGCGGGACTGGCCGCCAAGCTGTCCCAGACGGCGGAACTCGGTCGCCGGCGCTTCGGGATCCAAGGTGGGCCGCGCCTGTGGTGTGACCGTCGGCTCTGAGGTGTCTGCCGGCTCGGGTGTCGACGTTGGCGGCTGCGTGAGAGCGCTGGTCGGCGTGGCCGGAGACGGAGGTGTCGGGGGCACCGTCGCGACGGGCGGGGCCGTCGCCGTGGCTTGACCGATGACCGTCGCGTGCACACCGATCGGTGTCAGGTCGGCCAGCGCCACCATGCTCACCAACACGAGGAAGAGCAGCCCCAGCTTCGCTCGCCGCATGACAGAGCCTCCTTGGCTAGCGCGCGGCGGCCGTTCTGGTCGCCGGCAACCGGCCTCTGAGCGGTAGAGCAGACGCAGCCGGTACATACGACCTCCTACGCGACGCCGTGACCCCTAATCCTGGTCGCGCGGCTCGATCTTGGCATTCAGCAGCTCCTCGAGGAGCTGCAGCTGTTGCTGCTGCAGTGCGATTAGGTCGCTCCACTGGCTCTCCACCAGCCCATCGAGCTTGTGGTGCAGATCCAAGATCTCCAGCTCCGCCTTGAGGTTGACCTCGTAGTCGTGGGCGGCCTCCATGCGGTCGCGCGCAGCTTGGCGGTTCTGCGACATCAAGATGATTGGTGCTTGCAGCGCCGCAAGGGTGGATAGGAGCAGGTTTAGCAGTATGTACGGGTACGGATCCCACGCCAGGCCGCGCTTGCTCAAAACGGCAGTGTTGGCGACCACCCAGACCGCTATCAATACGCTGAAGGCGACAACGAAGGCCCAGGACCCCCCGACGTACGCCACACGGTCCGCGAGCCTCTCGCCAATCGAAAGCTGCTCGGTGAACTCCGCCGCGACGTTGCGCGATATGCGCTGTCGCTCGGCGATCCTCCGAATGACCCGCTTCTCGACCTCGGTCAGGTCATCGAATCGTGCGCCGAGAATGCGGTGAGCAGTGTCCTGCGCCGTGGTCTTCATGGTCGTTCTCCTGCTCCTGTGCGCGTGTGTTGCCCGACGATACCGCCCGGCGAGCCCGTTGAGAAGGCCGATTGGGTCCCACCATCGTGTAGCCTGTCCAGCGTGACTCAGTATGCCCTGCGCCTCGCTGGTGCCCGGCGCGCAGCGGTCCGCTGCCGACCGCCCAAGCCGGCGCGCCTTGCGCCGAAACACCCGATGGACGATTGTTGAGCTATCGGCGCGGGGTCCGGACGGGTCCCGGTAGGCATCGGATGTCGCGGCGCGGCTCGGGGTTCGCCGAGCAACGCGGCGAGGCGAGGAGGATGGCTTGCAGCTGCCAGGGCGACAGAGCGC
This sequence comes from Anaerolineae bacterium, assembly GCA_046259645.1. GTDB lineage: Bacteria > Chloroflexota > Anaerolineae > Epilineales > Epilineaceae > JBJYWW01. The sequence continues at coordinate 15,114 of JBJYWW010000210.1, read as the reverse complement.
CAGAACGCATGCCCGACCGTCGCGGGGCGTTGCGGCGGGCGCGGTGGCTGTCGCGCTTCTCACTGCGGGTACGTGGTTGGCAGCTGGGAGCGGGGGGCTTGCGCCGGCGTCAGCGGACCAGGATCAACCTGAGCCCGTGCTGGTCCATCTCCCGCTCGTTCTGCGCGGGCAAGACCGGCCGTCGGTGCGGCCGACCGCCACGGCGACGGACGCCGGGGTCGCTACGCCGTCCGTCACGCCGGAGGCGACGTCCTCAGTCACGCCGCAAGCGACTGGCCCGGCGCCGTCCCGACCCCCCGTCGACGAGTGCGCAGAGGCGGCCGAAGAATGGCTGTTCTGCGACGACTTCGAGAGCGGCGGCACGTGGGACGGGTCGGTGACGGATCCGCCGGTGATCGAGCATCCAGGTCCGTCGGACGCCGACGACAACCGGGTGGCGCAGCTGCGCGTGCCGGCCGGGCCTGGGGGAATGGGCTTGTGGAAGAAGCTACCGGAACGCGACCGGCTGTATGCCCGATGGTACGTGCAGTGGGAGCCGGGCCACGACATCTCCGCTCGGCACCACGGTCCCGGCGGCCTAGGTGCTGACACGGCCTGGTATACTGGAAGGTCGGGCATCAGGCCAGACGGCGACGAGTACTTCGTGTCCACTCTAGAGCCGCGCACTACCGCGCCCTACGTGCTGTACGCGTACACCTATTACCGCGGCATGTACATGGACTGCGCCGATCCCAACGGCCGATGCTGGGGCGACCACTTCCCGTGCTACGCCTCGCCGCGCTACTGCACGCGCCCAGAGTACCTGCCGACGGTTGAGCAAGCGGGAGTGGAGACGGGGCTGTGGTACTGCTTGGAGCAGATGATCGACGCCGGCACGCCGTCCGCTGACGGCGGCGATACCGACGGTCAGCTCGACTTCTGGATCGACGGACTCGAGATCGGACCGTGGACGGACCTGTGGTGGCGCACCGTCCCGACCCTCAAGGTCAACATCCTGTGGCTCTTCCTCTACCACCATGACGACGCGCACAGCGCCGAGGGGCTGCTGCTCGACAACGTGGTGGTGAGCGAGAGTCGTATCGGTTGCCCCTAGCCGCCGATCGGCAATTCGTGCCCGACGGCGCAGCGGCCACGTTCAGGCGACCGCGCAGCCGCGACATGCACGAGACCGCGGGAGGGCTACTCCCGCCTCTGGCCGAGGCAATTGACGAGGGCAACGCGCCCAGACACGGTGAGCTCGACGTCTCCCGCGGCACGCTGGCGGAGGCCGTCGACGTTGACGAGGAACGGTCGCCCGCCCGACGGGCGGAGCGCGAGTCGTCGCACGGTGCGGACCTCCGCGCTGAAGCGAGCTGGTGCGTCGAGCACCTCGCCGGTTCTCGCCGCCGCTATCTGGCGGAGCGCGTGGCGAAGGCCCCTGTATCGCAGCGCGATCACCCGGAACGAGCCGCCATCGAGCGGCAGCCCTCGACCTAGGCAGAGCTCCGGTCCAAGGTCGCCGTTCAGCACGATCACGGCGCCGTACGCGTCCGGTGCCAGCGTCTCGTCGTCGAGCTGCATCGCCAGAAGCGGGACTCGCCCGGCCGCACGCTGCAGCCCCCAGCTGACGCTGCCCAGTGCGAGCCCAACGTAGAACGGTCCGAGGTCGCCGAAGGCGGTGCCGAGCAGGCCCTTGTAGTACTTCACCGCCCGGCTCTCCGTGAAGCGGGGCACCTCGCCGAAGATCCCGCAGCCGGCGAAACCGACAACGCGGCGCTGCACCGGGCGCCCGTCCGGGTCTACGGCTTGCAGCGACAGGACGTCCGCCGCGATCGTCGCGCCGGACTCCACGGCGTTGACGATGGCCGCCGCCGCGCCCGACAGGTCGTCCGGCACTCCGAGCAGCTTGCCGATCAGGTCGGCCGAGCCCTTGCGCATGAACGCCAGGCGCAGGTCAGCTGGAGGAGCCCCATCGCGGTGCACGCCCTCGAGGACCGCGTTGAACGTGCCTGCGCCGCCCGCCGACACGATGATCCGGCCCCCGTGAGCGACTACGTCACCGGCGATCGCGCGCGCCTCGGCGTGGCTGCCCGCGAGGTGCACGTGCACCGAGCGGTCCGTGAGTCGACGTAGCGAGGGGCCGATCCGACCGACCTTGCGCTGGTCCGCGAACGAGCCCGACATCGTGGTCGCGACGACGTGCAGCGCGCGTGCGTCGGCCAGCTCGATCGCGGCATTGTCGTCAGTGCGCGGACGGTCCAGCGCGCGCGAGCGATCGCCGGCGCGGCTCATTGACGCGAGGACGCCGTCGACCACCTGCGCGACGACTTGGTCAAGAGCGTTCCGATCGGCATCGATCACGGTCACCTGCATGCCCTTGGCCGCGGCGAACAGCCGGCAGACACGGCGGTAGCTGCGCCCGAGCTCCTCCAGCGCCGCCACGTTCTCGTGGGCCTGCATCGGTTTGCCGCGGCGCTCGATCCGCGCCACTGCGACCTCGGCCGGCAGGTCGAGCAGGTAGACCTGATCGGGGTACCTGAACTTGGTCAGGCGCAGGCGGTTGAGCGCGACCAGCGGCCACGCGCGCAGGAAGTGCGGGATCTCGGAGATGGGGACCATCTCCTCGCCCGCGAGGTAGTCGAACGCCTTCACCAAGTCGTCGTCGTCGGTCAGCTCGGCGGCGAAGAGCGAAGCGGCCGACCATGCCGCGCTGTTCACGAGCGGATCGCCGTCCGTGACGATCACGTGGGGCGGATCGTGGGCGATCACGTGTTCGCAGACCTTCGTTCTCTCGGCGAGCTCGATGAACTTCAGGTTGCGGTACATGCGCCGCCAGGGGACCTGCTTGGCGAGCCTGCCAACCAGGCGAGCAGCCGCGACCAGCGGGCCGGCGGTCAGCGGCGAGATCGGCTCGCCAGGGCCGCTGCGGACCGCGTCGTCGGCGATCCCGACGACCGCGCCGTGCTGCGCCAACCGCTCCACGACGCCTAGGTACGTCGAGGTCTTCCCGCAGCCGTCGATGCCCACGATGCCCACGACTAACGGGCTGGAACGACTGTCGATCCGCGTTGGCCTGCTAGCGTCGGCCACGGCGCGAGTACCTCCGGGACGTCAAGCTGTTGGACGTCAGCCAGCCGAGTGACCTCCGAATGTTAGCCGCCGAACGACTGACAGGGCTAGGGCGGCCGAGGCGGAGACGGCTCCGCGTTTGTGGCGCGGAGCCGTCGTCGGCTTTGATTGGCTCAGCTTACCTAGTTCGAGGCGCCACTCAAGACAGGCTGCGGCGAGCGTTGCAGGAAGCCCTCCGCGAGTGCCTCGAGCTCCAGCGCCCGACCGCGCTCGAGCGCCAGCTCGAGGTCGCCGTCGGGCAGCGTCGCGCGCAACTCCTCGAGCAACGGGTCCGCCGATTTCCTGGTTTCGTCGAAGTACGCCGGGTGATCCAGCACGAATCCCAGGACCTCGGCTGCCGCCGTGGGCCGCCCGCACCGCGCCTCGACCAGCGCGAAACCTACCAGTGTCTCAAGCGCCAACGGGTTGGTGCCCATCTCGATCTCCGCCTCGAGGGCCAGGCGTAGGTGCTCGCGTGCCGCTTCGTAGTCGCCCAGCGCCGCCTTGGTGTGCCCGAGGTTGTTGTGGCATACGACCACCTCGTAGCGGACGCCGGTGTCCGAGGCCATCTGGAGGCTATCCTCGTAGTATCTGGCCGCCTCCTCGAAGTGGCCTTGCAGCCGCGCCGTCTCGCCTAGGTTGATCAAGCAGGCGGCAATGCCCCAGAGATCGCCGATGGCCGCGTAGTGCTCTCTGCTCTCTGCGTGGTGCTCGGCCGCCTGGCCGTACTCGCCACGCATGTGGTGGGCGAAGCCCAGCACGCGCAGTGCGTTGGCGATGCCTTGATGGTCGCCGTGCTCGCGGTAGATGGCCAAGCTGGCCGCCGCGTATCGCTCGGCGTTGGCGCTGTTGCCCTGCCTGTAGGCCAAGTCGCCTAGGTTGTAGAGGCACAGTGCTGCCCCGAGGTCGTCGGACACCGCGCGCGCCAGCTCCAGCCCCTCGGCCAACAGCCTCTCAGCGTCCTCGTAGTCGCCGTGGAGGCGCGCCGTGAGGCCCAGCCCGCTCATCGCGGCGACGACGCTGGTCGCGTCACCGAGCTGGTGCGACAGGCTCATGCCGTCTCGGTATGCGTGGACGGCCTCCGGGAACTCGCCGACGAGGCGATAGGCGTGGCCGAGGTTCGTCGTCGCGTCGGCCCGGGCTTTGGTGTCGCGCTCGGGGAGCAGCTCGAGAGCACGCTCCAACAGGGCGATCGAGTCGCGATACGCGCTCTCCTGGAACAGCTGGTGCCCCGCTTGGCTCAGGTACTGCCCGGCCTGACCTCGTTCCCCGGCGAGCTCGAAGTGCCTGGCGATCTGCCCGCAGTACTCGGCGACGCGCTCGCCGGCGCTTTCCCGCAGCCACCGGGCGACGCGGCCGTGGTACTCGGACCGCTTCTTAAGCAAGACCGTCTCGTACGTCACGTCACGCAGCATGGCGTGCTTGAAGAAGTACTCCTTGGTGCCGGCCAATGTCGTCTGCGGCCGTCGGAAGACGAGCTCGCGCTCGCAAAGACTTTCCAGGATGGCGTCCACGTCCCGCGGAGACCCGTTGTCGGACAGCACGGCGACCGCCTCGTCCCAGAACTGGCGACCGACGACGGCCGCCTGCTGCATGACGAGGCGCTCTGCCTGGGGTAGGCTGTCGAGGCGCGCCTGCAGCACGCCCGTGAGCGTGGGCGGGACCCGGACCTGCGTCAGGCGGTCGAGCTCGACGCGCCAGCGATCCTCTCCGCGCACCACTACGCCGTCCTCGATCAGCATCTTGATGAGCTCTTCGACGTAGTACGGGTTGCCCTCCGCGCCGTCGACTATCAGATCTCGCAGCGCCGGCGGCAGCAGGTCGACGCGGCGAAGGATCTCGGTCACGAGCTCCTCGCTGTGGTGCCGCGACAGCGGCGTTAGCTTGAGCAGCGTGCGAACCGCCACGGCGTGCTCTTTTTCGGCGATGGCTGGAGCAGGTCCCCGAGTCTCGCCCCAGTTCGGCCGTCGCTCGTATAGCGTCGGGCGCGCAGTGCAGACGATGAGCAGCTGCGCATCTGGCATCTCACGCGCCAGGATCTCGACTAGGTCGAGCGAGCGGTCGTCCGACCAGTGGATGTCCTCGAGCAGCATCACCGACGGCGCCTGCGACATGTGGCGGAGGTAGCGCAGCAGGTACGCGGTACCCAGCTGCCCGAATGAAGGATTGCCCAGCAACCGCTGCACGGCCGGGCTCGTCGAGAAGTCGAAGCCGATCATGTGGCCCACGAGGTCGGCCTCGTCGCCGTCGAGAACGTCGGCCGTCTCGCCGCGGAACTTCTCGATCACGCGCGCCGGCTCGTCGGTCTCGAGGATGTGGAACCGGTACGCGAACATGTCGCGTATGGGCCCGAACGCGACCGTGGTCGTGTCCGGGCGCGCGCGGCCCCTGAAGTAGTAGATCCGCTCCGGCTGCAGCTCGAGCCAGTCGTCGAACTCCAGCAGAAGTCGTGACTTGCCGACCCCGGCGTCGCCCGTGACAGTGACCAGGCGCAGGCTGTCGCCGCACAGGATGGCGTGCATCGACTCCTTGAGCACTTGCATCTGACTGTCGCGCCCGATCATGCGCGTCTCGACGCCCTCGACGCCGCGGGTGCTCATCCGGAACGCGCGCGGCTTGGCCTGCTCCACGACGTAGGCGCGGACAGGGTGCTCGACCCCCCTCACGCTGATCGGACCCTGCGGGCGCACGTCGAACACGCCGCGGACGTGGGTGAAGGTGTCGTGCGAGACCAGCACGGTTCCCGGCCGCGCGGCCTGCTCCAGCCGTCGCGTGATGTTCACGGCCTCGCCCATTGCAGTGAACTCGCCCGTGATGCCCACATCGCCCAACACCACCGGTCCGGTGTTGATGCCGATGCGCATCTTCAACGGGATCGAGCGCTCCTTGCTGAAGGCGGCGACCTCTTCGTGGATCTCGAGCGCGGCGCGGATCGCTTGCTCGGGGTTGTCCTCGCGCGCGCGGTCGGCTCCCCACAAGGCCATGACGGCGTCGCCGATGTGCTTGTCGATCATGCCGCCGTGCTCCAGGACGACACCATCAACGGCGCGCCAGAGGTCGTTCAGGGTGTCTGAAACGTCCTCGGCGTCCATGCCGGACACCATGCCGCTAAAGCCGGCCATGTCCGCCAGCATCATCGTCACGTGCTTGCGCCGCTGGGCGCCCCCGTCCTCTCGCGAGTCGAGCGCCGCCAGCCGGGTCCGCAGGGGGGCGAGCGCAGCGTCGACGACGTCGCTGCCAAGATCGCCGCGCTGGGCCTCGAGCGCGGTGATCGCCTGGAGCAGCTTGTCTCGTTCGGTCATTTCCTAGGTTCTCGAGTGGTCCTGAGGGTGCTACGTGTTGACCCGCGAGCGTTACACCCCGCTCTATTCCCGATAGTGTGCCCCCATGCTCTCCCGGTTGGACCAGGCGGCGAGTGTCACGATCAGCGCGCAGCGCACCGCGCTGCGCAGGCCGATCAGGCCATCGGATAGATGAGCGTACCTGTAGAAGTCCTCGATCTGCGTCTCGAGATTGCGCAGGTCGTGGATCGCCCGGCCGAGGCGGTGCGTGGTCCGCACGAGCCCGACGTAGTTCCACATGATGTGCTGGATCGACGCGACGTCCTGGTTGATCAGAGCCGGGTCGGGGTCGACTTGGCCGAAGTACTCCCACGGCGGGATGTCGTTCGGGTCGTGCAACGGTCTGGACGGCAGGCGCCGCGCGATCTCCTCGGCAGCGCGGCAGCCCCACACCAGCCCCTCCAGCAGCGATGTGCTGGCGAGCCGGTTGGCGCCGTGCACGCCGGTGCAGCTGACCTCGCCGACCGCGTAGAGATCCTCGATCGTGGCTCGGCCCCATGGGTCGACCCAGACGCCGCCACACGTGTAGTGCGCCGCGGGCACGACCGGCACGAGATCGGTCGTGATGTCGACGCCGTACTCGAGGCAGCGCTGGTAGATCGTGGGGAAGCTCTCGAGAATCTCAGCGCGCGGGATGTACGAAGCCAGGTCCAGGTAGACGTTCTCCACGCCTTGCTCGAGCATCTCCTGGTGGATGCTCCGGGCGACCACGTCGCGTGGGGCGAGGTCCTTCCACTCCGGAGCGTACTCCTGCATGAAAGGCGCGCCGTCGTCGCCCACGAGCCGGGCTCCAGCGCCGCGCACGGCTTCAGTGATCAGGAAGTGCGGCGCCAGGATGTGGTGGAACGTGGTCGGGTGGAATTGCACGAACTCGGTGTTGATCACGCGTGCGCCGGCGCGGTACGCCATGGCTATCCCGCCGCCGCGGGCCCCCTCCGGGTTGCTGGAGCGCAGGTAGATACGTCCCAGGCCGCCCGTCGCTAGCACCGTGCATCGCGCTAGGCAACGAGCGACCTTCCTCTCGTCCCGGTCAAGCAAGTACGCACCGACGATTCGCCGACCGTCGTAGACTGCCAGCCGGTTGCGGCCTTGATGCGATGGGCTCAGCAGGTCCACGGCCGTCAGCGCCGTGAGCACCTGGATGTTCGGGTGCTTGAGGACCTCTTGGACGAGGGCCCTCTGGATCGCCTGGCCCGTTGCGTCAGCCACGTGGATGACACGCGGCTTCGAGTGCCCGCCCTCCCGCGCCAGCGAAAGCTCGCCGTTCGGTTCGCGGTCGAAATCGACGGGGACGCGCTCGAGCAGCACGTGCTCCAAGCGCGCCGGACCTTCCTCGGTGATGATCTGCACCGCGGTCGGGTTGCAGTGCCCTGCGCCGGCCCGCTCGATGTCCCGGGCCAGCGAGTCAGGTGACTCCTCGTAGCCCGAGTACACGACGCCGCCCTGAGCGTAGAGCGTGTTGCTCTCGGCCGGGTTGGCGGCGCGAGTGACCATGGTCACGGACACCCCGGCGTCCGCCAGCTCTAGTGCCGTCGTGCAGCCGGCGATGCCGGTGCCGACGACGAGCACATCCGTGGTGATCAGCTCCTGGTAGCCCAATGTGGGATGCCCCTCGTCATGGCTAGCCGCCGACCTCCGGCCGGCGGCGGTCGGCCTCCCGTGTTGCCTAGTCGTCACGATCGTGCGTGTAGCGCCTGCGCCGCTTGGCTTCCGAGCGCCGCTTCTTGTCGGCGAGGCGCCGCTCCACTGCGGACCGGCTCGGCTTGGTCTGGCGTCGCGGCGGTTGCTCGGTCAGCGCCTCGCGCAACAGCGTGCGGAACCGCCCCACCGCCAGCTCGCGGTTCTTCAGCTGGCTGCGCGTGTCTCGAGCCTGCACCGCCAGCACGCCGTCCCCGTCGATTCGCGACGCCAGTCTTGCCGTGATCAGCTCGCGCTGGCGCTCCGTCAGCGAGGGCGAGCGCGCCACGTCGAACCTCAGCAGCACCTTGGTGGCCGTCTTGTTCACGTGCTGGCCGCCAGGGCCGCCGCTCGCGACGAAGTCAAACGTCAGCTCTCCTGCTGGAATGCTGAGCTCGTCGCTGATCCAGATCTCGTCTCGGCCATCCATGGCGGCGTGTCGGATCGGCCGCAGCTCGGCGGCAGCGATGCGCGACTGCCGACCACTGTATCAGGTCGCATCGCGGCGGGCCAGCGATCGGCACCCGCGCCGCGGCATGCCGGCGATCAGCACCCGCGCCGCGGCAGCATGCCGGCGATCAGCACCCGCGCCGCGGCAGCGTGCCGGCGATCAGCACCCGCGCCGCGACTTGGGCTATCCTAGCCGCATCGTGTGCCCTTCAGCGAGCAGTGAACCCGGGATCGACCGATTCGCCGAGACGGAGTATGCCGTGCACGCCGCGCCCGGCACTACTACGGACACGCGGTTCGGTCGGTTCGTGCACGACAGCCGATTCCCGACGCGTCACGACGCGCACCAGCTGCTGGACGCGCGTTGCACTCCGGACGAGGTGCCGACGCTGCTCGGGGTGCTGGACGAGCTCTACGAGGGGGCCGGCTGCGCTTTCCAGAAGATGACGCTGCACGACGCGTCGACGGCGCAGCACCTCATCCCGCAGCTGGTCGGGCGCGGGTGGTCATGCCGGCGCGAGAACCTGATGCCGCTGCGCCACGCGCCGGTGCGCTTCCGGAGCGAAGAGGTCGATGTGAGGGTGGTTCCGTATGACGATCCGGAGGCCCACAGAGCGCGAGTCGCGCTCGCCAACCACGGGCACCTGCGAGCCCTGCGCTACCGGCAGGCTCAGGATCAGCGCATCGGCGGCGAGGTCCTCATCGGTTATCTGGGCGGCGAGCCGGCAGGAACCACCGGCTGGTTCGTCGTCGACGGCGTGGCCCGATTCCGGCCGGTGTCGACGATCGAGCGCTTCCGCCTGCGCGGCGTGGCGACCACGTTGATCCTGCACGTGCAGGATCATCCCGCGGTAAGGGCGGCCGACGCCTTGGTGATCTTCTGCGGCGACGACGGGCCGATTCGGTTGTATGAGCAGCTCGGCTTCGAGCGGGAGCACGCGCAGTGGTCGTGCTTCCGAGCGCTGCCCGGATACCCGGGCCGGGCCGGCGGCTTCTAGCGACTCGGCCGCGGCCCGGGTAGCTGACCAGGTTTGACGGCTGACCCGCCGCGGGTCCGCGACTGGTCCGCGACTGGCCTGCGACAAGGCCGCGACGAGGTCGCGGCCTCGGGCAGGCGGCAACTAGTCGTCCATCAGCCCGTTGTCGATGAGGATGTCGTGGATCGCGGTGAAGCGGTCGGCGTCCTCTTGGCTGATGGCGCCGGCGGCCACGGCAGCGTCGGTCCGGGAGCGCTGGAGCTGCTTCATCGCCTCCGTGTCGGCGCTGCCGGCCATGTGGTCCTCGCCCATCGGGCGGGGGCTGACCTCGTCGAGCACTTCGTGCAGCTCCAGGAAGAATGTCGCGTCGTCCTCGGTGATGAGCCCGAGCGCCATGGCCTCGTCCAGCATCTCGCGATGCTGCGCGTCTTCGTTCCGGCGGTTCGCCATGCCCAGCCCCGCGGCGTCATCGTCGTCACTCTCGGCCTCGGCGCCCTGCTCTGAGTCGTCTTGATCCTGCTCGTCGTCCTGACCGTCTTGGTTCTGGTCCTGGTCGCCCTGCTGTTGCTCGTCGTCTTGAGCCTGCTCGTCCTGATCCTGGTCGTCGTTCTCGTTCTGGTCGCCCTGCTCGTCCTGCTGTCCCTCGTCGTCTTGGTACTGCTCGCCGTCCTGTTCCTGACCGACCATGTCCTGCCCCGACATGTCCTGCCCGGATTGGTCCATCACCTGCGCCTGCTCGCCGACGGTGTCGGCGGACTGACTGCCGTCGTTCGCGGTGCTACAGGCCGCCGCGAGCGTCAGCAGTGCCACCAAGCTGAGAACAAGAATCGAGTTGCGCATGGCTCTCCTCCGTGTATGCGTAGTCGGTGAGATGGGTCCCGTCGTCTGCGCCGGACGGCGCGCGCGCGACGTGAGCGTCGGGCGGCGAGCCGGCGACGGAACTTGGGAGAGTATAGCGCTCGCGTCATTGACGGGCACCGCCGGCGGCGTATACTTGCGCGCTTGCCGGGGGCGGCGCGCTCGTTGGGGCGGCGTCGACCACATGGAGACTGAGAAGAGGAGAGAGCGGACAATGAGCAGGAAGCTGTTGCTGCTGATCGTGCCGCTGCTGGTGCTGGGACTGGCCGCGTGCCAGTCGTCCAACCAGGAGCCGCAGGAGCAGGCCCAGTCGGTCGAGCAGGCCGCGAACAACGTTGAGCAGGCGGCCGTCGAGCAAGAGCAAGACATGGGAGAGGCTCAGGACGCCGAGCCGGCCGACGAACAGGAGTCGGAGGTCGAGGTCGTTGTCGCCGAGCCGCTGGCCGAGGACGAGATTGTCACTGAGTCCGTGATTGCACCCGAGGTGCAGGACCTGTGGACGCTCACGTACGTGATGCCGGACGGCACGAGCGAGAGCCCGATCGAGAACGACCCCACCGACAACATCAGCCTGGCGGTGCTGCAGGACTTGGTTGCGGTGGGCGACCTCAACGGCGACGGCGTACCTGATCGCGCGGTAGTGCTCGTCGACATCGCCGATCCCGCCAACCCGAACATGTACGTCGCGGTCGTGCTCGACGAGAACGGCAAGCCGGTCTTCGCAGGCACTGTCGCGGTCGACCCCGACCGCGACGTGAACGCGATCCGCATCGAGGACGGTCAGATCAAGGTCGACGTCTGGTTGCCCAACGCCGACGGCACGGGCTTCGAGATGGTCACGTTGACCTATGCGCTGACCGACGGCCAACCGTCCGAGTCGCAGCCGCCGGAGCCAGTCCCGGTTCCGACGGCGCTGCCCACGGACGCGCCGATGCCGGCCCCGCCGACTGTAACGGTCACCATCAAGCCGGACGTCGGCGCTGTCGACGAGGACGTCGATGTGTATGTACACGCGTTCGACAACCCGAACATCACCGGGTTGAGGTTGGTGGTCGACGGCGAGGTTCTCAAGGAGTGGGCCAGCGACGACCCTGAGGGCGTGCCGTACATCCACAACACGTTCACGTTCCGCCGTGCTGCGGCCGGCAAGTACGTGGTGACGGCGATCGCTAGCGACAAGTTTGGGTCGGAGGGCGTGTCGCTCGAGGAGCACTACACGGTCAAGTAGTCCTCTCCGAGCGGGCGACCGCTCGGTGATGGACGATCGGGCGGGTGGCGACAGTGCCGTCGCGGACCGGCAACGCGGCTCGACGGCGCAGGGCTGGAGCTACCCCCGGGAACGGTTGCATGACACGGGCCGGGTCGCTGTGGCGAGCCCGGCCCGTGCGCGTCAAGTGTCGATGCGCGCTCGTATCGCGCTCGGCGCCAGCCCTGCCGGGCCCGGACGCTACTCCGGCCAGCGCACGAGCCGCAGCTCGCCATCGGCGACGAAGACCAACCCGTCCGAGGAGTCGTCGAACCCGGTCAGCCAGACGTCGCGCGCGTCCTGGAGCCCGTGCGGCAGGGTGTGCTGCGGCGCCATGTTCTCCGCGTCGAGCACGCGCAAGTGGGTGGTGTTGGCGGCGAAGAGGCGGTCGGTTTCGAGGTCGACGGCCGTGCCGATGGGTTCCTCGGCGGCTCCCATTCGCGTCGAGAACGGGGCGCCGTCGCGCCACTGAAAGGCGCTGGTGAAGCCGGCGCGGTTCCATAGCTGGCCGAATAGGCGCCCGCCCGCCGCCGTGGGGTACGTCGCCGTCGGGTAATCGCCTCGGCCGCGGGCTACGAACGTGTCGAGATGGTGGGACATGATGGTGTGTCCGGTCCACGGCGCGGATCGCAGAGTCACAAAAGTCAGGTAGAAGATCCGCGACGGGGGATCGATGAAGGCCCGAGCGATCGGCACCGGGCCCTCGCCAGCCCGCGGATCGTCCTCGGCGAAGGTCACGTTGGTGTCGAACGTGGCAACGGTCTCACCTGTCGTCGGGGCGACCCGGAGCACCTGGTGCTCGCGGAAGACCAGCACCTGATTCGTCACGGGGTCGAACAGGGGCGCCAAGGCTGGGCCGACCAGCAGCTGAGGCGACGCGGCGTCGGCCAGCGGCACAGTGCGGACGACAGAGCCGTCGTCCGCGCGCACGGCCACCAACTCCCTGGGGCCGGGCCGGAACATGGGATGCGGATCGTCCTGCGCGCCGTAGAACGCCACCCCGCCGCCGGGCACGCGCTCCACGTACAGCACGTTGGAGTCGACGTCCAGCGCCATCACCCCCGCGACGTCAAACGCCTCCACCTGCCGCCCGTCCGCGGTGGAGTAGACGGCGGTGATCAGCCGCCCATCCGAGTCGACTCCCGCGGCGTAGACCCGGCCGCGCTGCGGATCCAGCACAGCGTGGCCCGAGAGCCGGACCCGGCTCGCGGGCTGAGGCGCTCGGCCCGATGCCGAGGCGCCGGTCGCCGCCTCCAGGCCCGGGGACGATGTGCCATCATCTGCCGTGGCTGCCGTAGGTGACGAGCTGTCAGTCATCGTCGTGGGCGCTGCGAGGTCGGCCGCCGTGGCCGCCGTGGGTGGTGTGCCGTCGATCGATGTCGGTGCGGTGCTGGTTGCGCTGCTAGGCTCAGTCACGCGCACCACAGTAGCGCCGCCCGACGTGTCGTCAGCCGGGAGCGGTTCCGTGGACGGCGTCGCGCACCCGCCCAGCATGGCGAGCACGGCGCAAGAGGCCGACGCGGTGCACAACCAGTGCGTCAGGCCCGTCACGACTCTGGGCCTGCTACTTCTCGACGTGCGGTACGTAGAGCGGCTTTGGCGGGCCGACGGTCGGCGTCGGCTCGGACGTGCCGGTGGGTGGCGGTGATCCAGGCGTACCGGGCGTCACGGTCGTGGCCGGGGTGCCTCCGCCGGTCGGTGTTGCATCTGGAGTGGCGGACGCCAGCGGAGTCGACGACGACAAGGTGGTCGGCGTGGTCGGGGGCGTGAGAGTGGCGACCAGCTCGAAGCGAGCAACGACCGACTTGTCGGGGCCGACCGATACCGAGCCGGTGATGTCGGAGCCGCTAAGATCGCCCTCCCAGCCTATGAACCTGTAGCCGGCTGCCGCGCTCGCCGTCAGCGTCACCTCTGTGCCGTCCGGGTGCTGGAGCCCGTCGTTGCAGCGGGCCGCCGGGGCTGTCAGCACGGTGCCGCTGCCCGGCGGCAAGGCGCGGGTCTCGACCAGATAGCACGTCGCGCCGAAGTCGCTTGCCGGCCAGTAGCCCGAGACCCACTGCTCGCCGGTTGCCAGGAGCACCGGCGTGTGCCCGTCGCGCGAGTCGGCGACCGTCACGTTGCGCAGGCTGTACGGCCCATCGCCGCCGCTTGCGCGAATGGCGTCGCCGTCGAACCTGATGGTCACGCTGCCGCCGCCGTCGCCAAGATCCGCCCATCCGGCTGAGTGCGCCACGAAGAACCCGCTGGCGTCATATAGGTCTGCTGCGACCCAGAACGGGCCCGCCGCCGTGCCAGTGATCCCGATGGTGACGTCCAGCGTCTCGAAGAGGCCGTTCCAATCGGGGTCGCTGGCGGCGTCCGAGAACTCGCCGGTAAGCGCCACGGACTTCGGCTGCACCCACAGCCACGCGAGGGCCACCCGCGCGAACGACGCGCCATCGTGTTCGCCCGTTGCCTCGACCCTCACCGGCAGTCGACCACCCTCGTCAGGCACGACCAAGACGCCAGAGTAGACTCCCCCGCCCAGGTCGACCATCAGCACTTCCTGCTCGGAACCGTCCGGCTTCGTGACGTAACCGGCGACCTGGGCGCCAGCGATCCCGAGGTCCCCCAGGCTCAGGCCGGCCGAGATCACGGCCGTCGCCCCTGTCGGATACACGGGCCGATCGGTGCCGACGGCGATGGCGAGTGGCGAGTGCACGGAGCCGGCGAGCGTAAAGGCCGTCCCGCCGCCGGGCACGGCAGCGGCGCGCACGGTAGCTGTGTAGGCGCCCCTGACCGTCGACGTGAGGTAGTAGCTGGCGACCAGACCTGACCCGCCCACCATGCCCGGTCCGACGTATGCCATCTGGTCCGGATGTGAGACGGCGTACACCGGATCGATGATCTGCCCGGTTGGGCTCGTCAGCGTGATGCCGAGCGTGCCGGTGACCCACGTCAGGTCTATCTGCGCCAGACCGGGTGTGTCGAGCACGAACGGGTACGCCAAGACCTGGCCGTCGGCGAGTTCTTCCGTCTCGAGCAGGTTGGCCGACGAGGGCTGGTCAGTGCCCGGCGGGATCAGCTCGGGCGGATCCTGGCAGCCGCTGGAGGCCAGCCCCAGCAGCTCTTGCAGGCACTGATACGTGCCGGTGGGCGCGGTGTCGTCGGGGCCGGTCTCGTTGAAGTAGCTGGGATACCACGACGCGATCGGGTCCCACCACAGCTGCGGGCTCCGGTGGCTGGCATCCGTGCTGTGCCGCTCGACGGTGGCGCCGTTGCCGGAGCCGATCAGCTGGAGGTGGCTGGCGCTCCAGAAGGACGGCCACGCAGGAAGCGTGCTGCGGCCGGTCGCGCTCTGGGCGTCGACGAGACCGTCTCCCCGCGTCACGGTGCTGTGCATTGGCACGTCGCGGAATGGTCGCGGAGCGCCGTCGCCGCCGACCAGCTGGTAGGCGGCGTCGGCTGTCCGGCGGGACAGGGTCCGGCCGTTCAGCGT
>JBJYWW010000209.1:0-12086 GCA_046259645.1 Anaerolineae bacterium | reverse complement strand
TGCGCACCTTGTCGAGCATCGACCCGAGGTCGGCCTGAAAGGTCAGGCCATCGAGCTCGCTCGTGAAGTCCGCCAGCGGGCGAGCGGTGTCTTGCTTCCAGAAGTACGCGGCGTCGGCGAATCGGGCGCGGACCACGCCCTCGTTGCCGTGGCGCACCGCGTCCCGGTCGACGCCGGACCCGTTTGCAACGGCCACGAACAGCGGCATCAGGCCGCCGCCGCCGACCACCGGGAAGTAGCGCTGGTGCTTGCGCAGTACCGTCGTGAGCACCGCCGCCGGCAGGTCGAGGTACTCCGGGTCGAACTCGCCGACTATCGCGTTGGGCTGCTCGACCATGTTGGCGACCTCGCTCAGGAGAGCGGGATCGTCCGGGACCGCGCCGCCCGCGGCGGAGGCGCGATCGGTGACCTGCCGCAGCACCTCGGCGCGGCGCTCGTCCATGTCGATGGCGATCCCGACCGACCGCATCAGCTTGGGGTAGTCGGCAGCGGCCGCCAGCTCCTTCTCGGGCGCCTGGGCCGTGCGCATCACGTGCGTCGCTGAACCAGAGGCAACTCCGGCGAACTCGATCGGCACGACGTACGGGCCGTGCATTGCCGCCAGCCACCGCACGGGCCGCGAGAAGAGTTGGCGGCTCTCGTTCCAGCGCATCGACCGCTCGAACGGCAGTCCCGACAAGACGCCGGGCACGATCTCGCCCAGCACCTCGAACGCGGGTCGCCCGGCCTCGCGCTTCAGCGCGGTGACGCGCTTCTCGCCTCCACGCTCGATCACCTCGAGCTCCTCCGGCTCCACGCCGGCGCTGCGCGCGAAGCCCTCGCCGGCCTTGGTCGGTCGGCCGTCGTCGTCGAAGGCCTTGTCCGCCGGCGGTCCCACGATCTGCCGCTCGACGTCCGGCTGGCGCGGGGCCAGGTTCGACACCAGCACCGCCAGACGCCGCGGCGTGCCGAAGGCTCGTAGACCCTCGTGCTCGAGCCTGCTGTCGGCGAGCGCTTCCTCGAGCCGCGTGCCAAGCGCTGCGACGGCGGTGTCGAGGTCCGCGACCGGCAGCTCTTCGACGCCGACCTCCAGCAGGAAGGAGGCCGGCTGTTCGGGTGCCGAGACGGCTTCTCGCGGGGGGGCTTCATGCGGGCCGGAGGAATCCTCCGGGTCGGAGGCGATGCCGTCCGAAGTGCCGCCTAAGGTGCCGGCGACCCACGGGCCGAGGCCGCGCTCGTCGAGCAGCGGGTAGCCCAAGGTCTCGCGCTCCGCCAGGAAGCCTTCGGCGACCCCGCGCGCCAGCCGCCGCATCCGCGCGAAGAACCGCGCGCGCTCGGTGACGCCAACGGCGCCGCGCGCGTCAAGCACGTTGAAAATGTGCGAGCACCGCAGGACGTAGTCGTGCGCCGGGCGAGTGAGGCCCTTGTCGAGTGACATCACGGCCTCGGCCTCGCAGGCGTCGTACATCTGAGTCAGGCGCCCTATGTCGGCCTCCTCGAAGTAGTACTTGCTCGTCTGGATCTCGTACGCGAGGAGCACGTCGCCGAACGTGAGGTACTCGTTCCAGCGAAGGTCACGGAAGTGCGTCACGTCCTGCAGCGCCATGAGGATGCGGTCCACGCCGTACGTCAGCTCGACCGACACCGGGTCGAGGTTGACCGAGCCAGCCTGCTGGAAGTACGTGAACTGCGAGATCTCGAGACCGTCGAGCCAGACCTCCCAGCCCAGCCCCCAAGCACCCAGCGCGGGCGACTCCCAGTTGTCCTCGCCGAACCGGACGTCGTGCCCCAGGAGGTCGATGCCGAGCGCCGCGAGGCTCTCGAGGTATAGGTCCTGCGGATCACCGGGATCCGGCTTCAGGATGACCTGGAACTGATGGTGGCGTCCCATTCGGTTGGGGTTCTCGCCGTAGCGGGCGTCGTCGGGCCTGATGCCCGGCTCGACGTAGGCCACGTTCCATGGCTCGGGCCCGAGCACGTGCAGGAACGTCGCCGGGTTCATCGTGCCGGCGCCCACCTCGACGTTGTGCGGCAGCCAGACGGCGCAGCCTTGGTCGCCCCAGTAAGCCTCGAGGCGCGCGATCGCGTCCTGGAAGGTCAGACCTTTGTAGCTCATGGGGCACCTCGAGTGCGTGTCGCCGGGCGGCGATCGGCGGGGGTGGAGTCGTTAGGAAGGCTCGCGGCGCCCGCCGGGGGAGCGGTCCGCGCGAGCGCTCGATGGCGCGCTAGACGGCGCGTTGGAATGCGCAGCCGGGGAGCCCGTCGGGGATCTTGTCGAGGATGTGCCTGCCGAGGCGCCGCCCACCTTGCGCAGACCGCGCAGCAGCTCCACGCTCTTGAGGTCGCGCTCCAGCAAGTGCCGCACGTAGGCGTGCATTACGCTCTCGAGCACGGCGCGAGTGGCTGGCGTGAGGTCGATCCGCCGCACCATTGCCCAATCCCGCGTCTGGATGAACCGCATTGCGCGGAACGCGCTGTCGGCCAGTGCGAGGCGATCCACGTGGCCCCCGGCGCAGTCGCGGCACAGCACTCCGCCGGCCTCGGGGCTGAACGCGGCGTCCCCAGCCATCATCTCTCTGCCGCACGCCGCACAGTGGAACAGCTGCGGCCGGTAGCCGAGCACGTCGAGGAACCGGACCTCGAAGTAACGCGTCGCGAGCGACGGATCGGGCGCCGACGCGATCGACTCGAGCCCTAGGCGTAGCTGCTCGTAGGCTGGACGGCTCTCGACCCCCTCGCCGACGAACCGGTCCACCAGCTCCGCGACGTGGTAGGCGTAGGTCGCGCGCACGAGGTCGTCGCGGATCGGGCAATAAGGGTCGATGGTCTCAGCCTGAGTCAGCACATGTAGGTTGCGGCCCTCCGCCAGCAGCACGGCGGTGCGGGTGAACAACTCGACATGGCCGCTCTTCCGGCTGGCGATGCGACGGACGCCCTTGGCGATCGCGCTCAGCTTCCCGCGATCAGGCGTCAAGAGCGTCAGGATCCGATCGGCCTCGCCGAAGTCGTGGCGCTTGAGGACGATCGCCTCAGTGCGGTGCAGGCGTACCCGGCTCACAACGGGCGATTATAGCGTTCGGGGCAGGGTGCTCGAAAGGACCCCTCCGGCACGTTCGCACGTGTTCAGGAGGCTGCGAGCCAGGCTCCGCAAGCGGGACGAAGGGGTGTGTGTGCTGCACGCCAGTCGCGGCGGCTCGCCAGCACGCCCTTGGCGGCTGCGGCACACCGTCAGCTAGAATGTACATGGTGCGTGTGGCGCACCGCAGCTCGTTGGAGGAGTGCTTCGGGTGGCGGACATCCGCCCAGACATTGAACGTGACCTCCGGCCGCGTGTCCATGAGCGCGATGCGGAGCAGTCCGGCGGTGGTCGGGCAGCCCGCCGCTGGACCTTGCTCGGCGCGGTGGCGTTGGCCGTCGGCTGGCTAGCGGCCGGCGGATTGGTGGCGGACGGCAGCGGCGCCGCGTCCGGCGTGCAGCACTGCGTCTACCTGCCCATGATCGCCAACGGCGTGCCCGGCCTGGCCGGCGGCAATCCCGCCGCCGACGCGCACTGGTCCGGATCAGGCGAAGGACTGCCGGGCGGCTCGGGGCAGGGCGGTGCTTTGGCGCACGGCGAGGCCTGGCTGCCGTGCTTGCCAAACGGGTCGGGCGGCTTCGTCCGCCCAAGCGCAACCGCGACGTCGGACGGGCCGACGCCGACGTCGCCGCCGACAGCGCCACCGACGGCGACCCCGACCGCGCCCCCTTCGTCAACGCCGGCTGCAACGCTGATTGCGTCGCCGACCGTGCCGCCTGCTGAGTCAGAGACATTGCCGCCGGACGGATCGGAGACCGCGGCGCCGACGACGGACGCGACCTCCACTTCGTGGCAGGACACGCCGACGGCCACCGCTGACATGCCGGACGAGCCCACGCCAACGGTGTCGACCTCGGCAACGGAGCCCGCCAGCCCGACCTCGACAACCGATCCCGCCAGCCCGACCTGGGATGCGACGACACCCACGACCACGAGTCCGACCAGTGCCACTGATGAAGGCACGCCGGTCGCCACATCGACCACACCATCCGCATTGGCGACGTCCACCTCGGGAACCGCAGACGCGACAGGCGAGCCGACGCTGACTGCTGGGCCGAGCGGAACGTCGCCCACCGACCCGACGGGCACGCGCACCGCGACATCACCGGCGGGAACGCCCACCGTGACTCCGTCGCCGTCATCTGCACACGCGCCGTCAGTCACGACCACGCCATCCGTGACGCTGACTGCCACGGCATCGCCGACGGCGTCTTTCACGCCATCGCTCACGCCGACTCCGTCGCCCACAGTCGCGCCGACATCGTCTCCCACGCCCTCCGCCACACTCACGCCGTCCGTGACTCCGTCGCCGTCGTTCACGCCGTCAGACACGCCGACCGCCACGGCCACGCCGTCCGTGACTCCGTCGCCGTCGTTCACGCCGTCAGACACGCCGACCACCACGGCCACGCCGTCCGTGACTCCATCATCGTCGTCCACTCCCACGGCGACGGTCACGACCACGCCATCCGTGACGCCGACGGCCAGCGCGTCGCCAACGGCGTCGAGCACGGCGTCGGTGACCGCCTCACCGTCGCCCACGGTCACGCCGACAAACACGCCCACGCCTACGGACACCGCGACGCCGTCTGAGACCCCCACGTCGTCCGTGACGCCGACATCCACCGCGTCAACCACTCCGTCGATGTCGCCCACGCCGTCGATCACGTCGTCGGCCACTGCCACACCGTCCGTGACGTCAACGCCGTCGGTGACGCCAACGCCGTCGATCACGTCTTCGGCGACGGCCACCCCGTCCGTGACTCCGTCGCCGTCGCCCACGGTCACGCCGACGTGGTCTGTCACTCCCTCGGTCACGCCCACGCCGTCCGTCACGTCGACTGCCACCCCATCGCAGACGTCCACTGCCACCAACACGGCGACCGAAACGAGCACGCCAACCAGCACGGCGACGGACACGAGCACGCCGACCAGCACTCCGACGGACACGTCGACGCCGACCGCGACACCGTCGCCCACTGCAACGGCGACCGACACGGCGACCCCGACCAACACGGCGACCGAAACGAGCACGCCAACCAGCACGGCGACCGACACGAGCACGCCAACCAGCACTCCAACGGATACTTCGACGCCGACCGCGACACCGTCGCCAACCGCAACCGCTACCAGCACGGCGACCGCGACTAACACCGCCACGCCCACCAGCACGCCGACAGCGACGTACACGAGCACGCCAACTAGCACGTCGACGCCAACGAGCACGTCGACGCCAACGAACACGGCAACGTCGACCAACACTCCCACACCGACGGACACGCCGACCCCAACCATCACGCCTACCCCGACGATCACGCCGACGCCGTACTACGCGCCCGACACGCCGCTCGGGATGCAGATCTTCGAGGACGAGGTCGTGGGCGACATCTGGAACCCAATGGCTGACGCGGGCGCGCGCTACGCTCGCATGCGGGTGCTGTGGAGCTACATCGAGCCCGTGAAGGTTACGCCTCCGGTCAGGAACTGGACGGTGATGGACGAGCTCCTGGGTGGCCTCGCGGCGGCCGGATTCACGCCGATCGGCGAGGTGTTCGGCCATCCCGACTGGGCGGCCACGGAGCCGTGCGGCCCGATCGACCTGGTGCCCCTGTCCCGCTATGGCGACTTCATTGAGGCGCTAGTCGAGCGCTACGACGGCGACGGCACTGGAGATGCAGCCGGCTCACCGCGCATAGCTCACTGGGAGATCGGTAACGAGGCCGACTTCGACTCGGACCACGCGGGTGGCGAGAGCAGCTACGGCAGCTGCTTCGGCGGCAAGGCGGAAGACTACGGGGCCTACCTCCGCGAGGCGTACTTGGCCGCCAAGCGCGCCGACAGCACCGCGACGGTGCTCTTCGGCGGCGTGGCGTACGACCGGTTCTACAACAAGAGCGGCTACAGCCCAGCGGGACCGTTCGACTATCGCTTCGTCGGCGATGTGCTTGACTGGCTATACGCGCACCACGGCAGCGAGGCTGAGTGGCCGTTCTTCGACTGGATGGCGGTCCACGTCTACAACGACTTCCGCAACGCCTGGGACGGTACCCAGCCGTACGACCAGGAGCTCATAGGCAAGACCCTGCACTTCAGGACCAACCAGCTGTTGAGCGTGGGCGACTACGATCTTCGGGCCATGCCGCTCGCCGTCTCGGAGTCGAGCTTGCCGAGCATGCCGAGCGACGACTGGACCGTGCGCAGCGAGGACATACAGGCGGCGTATCCTGGGCGCCTGCTGGCGCGGTCGATGAAGGCCGGCGTCGAGCCCACTATCTGGTACACGGTCGAGGACTACACCGGCGGCGACTGCGACGAGCTCTACGACTGGCTTGGGTTTGGCGTGTTGCGATCGCTCGATGTGTATGAGGCCGCACAGGACTGCAGCCCCAACCCCATCCCCGGGTACTCCGTCTCAGCCGACCACGAGCCCAAGCCGGCGCACACGGCCTACAGCGTGGCTGCCGACCAGCTTGACGGCGCCGCGTTCGACGCGCAGGTAGTCACGGCACACCCGGAGCTGGAGGCGTATCGGTTCGAGGAGTCCGGAGGCGGCTACATGATCGTGGCCTTCACGGACAACGGAGAGCGACTGGGCCGGCGCGGATACCCGCCCGTCGTGCGCCAGATGACGCTGAACGCCTCGAACCTGCCCGGTTGGACCGGCACGGTCGCCATCACCGACTATCTGGGCAACACGACCTATCGCAGTGGGGGCTCGTTCGTGAACATCGACGTCACGCAGTGGCCCGTGTACGTTCGCCCGTACTAGCCCCGACCGCCTGAACGCCGACACCGCGGAGACCGGGCGCGGTTGCTCCCTTCGGCCGTGATCGCCGCGTCGGCGCGCTGCCCGAGCGGAGCCGAAACGCTGCCGGCCATCACTCCAGCTGTGCGCTAAAGAGGGTAGAGTCCTTCGTCGTAGGTGGGGGCGCCGTATGGATCATAGGGATCATACGGATCGCCGGGGCCGCCCTCGCCGCCGAGAACGTCGCCCATGTCTTCCTCGATCTTCTCCGGGTCCTCGCCCGCCTCGAGTCGCCGGACGGCCTCTTCCATCTCCGCGTCCATCGGCTCGCCAGTCAACTCGGTCATGCGCCGCATGAACTGGCCCAGCTGGCGCGGGTCGTTCTCGTCGAGGTTCTCGGCGTCCCGCATGAGGCGCATCATCTCGCGCTCCACACGCGGATCATCGAGCGGGTCACTCTCGGCGCCCGCGGCGCCGGCGCCCTCTGTGCTCTTCCCGGCACCCCGGACGAACGCGAACCGGGACACCTGCTTCTCCATTTGAACGCCGCCGCACCTTGGGCACGTCGGCTGCTTTGCGGTGTCGGCGCTCCGGGCCAAGAAGCTGAAGACCCGGTTGCAGTCGCGACAGAGGAACTCGTAGATCGGCATCGAGTGACCTGGCCTACATGTGCGCGAGCAGCGCCCGCGGGAAGATGGCCTTGCTGTCATCGGGCGTCAGCTCGTAGATCAGGTACTCCTCTTCGGAGATCGCGCTCGTCTTCGGCGTCGACACCGACATCACGACCTCGAAGTTGGTGTCGACCTCGGCGTCGTCGTCAATGTAGTGCCACCAGTCTTGGAGCAGCCCGTACTCGTGCGGATCGACGTAGATGATCTTGGCCTTGTACGGCCCCAGTGCCGGGGTGAGGAAGTGCCGAAGGGGCGGGCTGTCGCTCGGCGCGGGGAGCGTGCCGATCACCAGCACCGTGTGCTCCGGGTTGTTCGAGGCCGTGTCCCTCGCGGCCTCGAGCAGGTCCATCTGCTCCTCCGGCGGGATCGCTGTCGTCAGCAGCTCGAGCGGGTGGCCCTCCAGCGCCTTGCGCAACTCGGCCTGTCGTTGGCGCGCCATGTCGGTTGCGCCGGACCCAGTCACGACGACCAGGTCGCGCTCCGTGCTCTTGATCTCGCTGACGACGTAGTCGAGCATGCTGGTATCCGGTTGCGCCAGCCGCGGCGCCCTGACGTCGATGCCGTCAGCGATTGCCCCGCCCTCAGCGAGGTAGCGGCTCACGTGATTCTCTATGGCGCGCTTCGCGTCGGGCATGTCCTCCAGCTCGACGAGCGCCTTCAGCGCCCTCGTCCGCAGCTCGCCGTCTTGGCCGTCCTGCAGATTGGCGGCGAGTGTCGAGATGCCATTCAGGTCGCCGAGGCGGGCCATCGCCGCGCACGCCCGCACGTGGATGTCCTTGTCTGGGTAGTCGACACAATCCCTAACGGCGCCGAGGGCAGACGCGTCGCCCGTGGCCCCCAGCAGGTCCATCAGCCGGGCGCGCCGCTCGCCTACGACGCTCATGTCGAAAGCCTCGCTGCTGACCGCGGGCGTGATGTCCGAGCCGAAGCTGGTGAGCGCCTTCAGCACCAGCGCGTCGCCGTAGTTCAGGTAGGAGTTCATGAGCGGCCGAATCGCCGCGTGGTGGGACATCTCGGCCAGCCTGGCCGCGGCATCCTCGCGCATCTGCTTGTTGCCCGAGCCGAGCACGCGAACCAACTGCTTCGCGTCCATCTCGTCGACCGGCGGCAGCTCCACCGGAACGCCACCGGAGTCCGCCCCACGACGCTTCACGGGCTTCATCGGGGGTGGCCCCTTCGGTGCCTCTTCCTTCTTGCCGCCAAACAGGTTCTTCAGAATCCCCACTGCGCACCTCCGCTCGACTTGCGGAATAGGAAACCGCCCGCAGGATAGCCGACCTGGGCCATCGGCGCCAGACGACGACCCGGAGAGTCACGCGACGACCCGGAAGACCTGGAGCCGCCGCTCTCGGTGGCTGGCGGTTGGGCAGCACCAAGATGCGCCCCGAAGCGCCCGTCGAGGCTCCGGCTGGCCTAGCGCTCGGGCGGGCGCACCACGAGAGGCACGTGGAGGAGGCCGGCAGGTGTCGGCGAGGTGGCAGGTGTCGGGCTCGCCGTGATCTCGACCGTCGCAGGGAGGGTTGGCTGCGGGCTGGCGTCGGTCGTGGGGCTCGCCGTGATCTCGACTGTCGCAGTGGGCGTAGGCTCCGGTGTGGCCGTCGGCTCCGGTGTGGCCGTCGGCGTCGCGGTGGGCGTCGCGGTCGGCGTCGGCTGCGGGCTGGCCGTGGGCGTCGGGGTCGGCAGCGGCGCGCCCGGGACGCGAGCGACGAAGATCTGCTGACGGTTGTCCGGGTTGTCGCCGAGGTTGGCCGTCGAGTTCCAGAACGGGAAGTCGAACTCGTCGCTGGCCGCCAGGCCCTGGTAGTCACCAATGAAGCCGATAGCCTCGTTCACCAACGGCAGGTTCAGGGACCAGTCCCATGACTGCTCGCTTACCCGACGATTCGGCTCCCAGGTGTCGCCCTCGTCGAAGGAGCGCGCAACGAACGTGTCGATGCAGAAGTTGTCCCGACCCACGTGATCGGGCGGGATCCAGTCCAGGTCCGGGCACGGCAAACGCCGGTCGAACCAGCTGACGGTCAGCCGGCCGTTGGGCGCGACCGCGACCTGCGGCTGGAACTGGTCGATGCCGTTGCCGACGGGATCGTCGTTGAGCCTCGTAGGTCCGAGCCAGGTCTCGCCGCCGTCGAGCGAGCGGCTCAGCAGGACATCCAAGTCGCCGGTCTCGTAGTCGGCCCACGTCACGAACAGCGCTCCGGTGGCGGGGCTCACGGCGAAGCCCGGCATGCTGCCGGGAGTGCGGAACAGGGCGTTGGGCAGGATGTAGGGCGCGGCGACGCTGTGCGCGGCGGTGACCGGAGCGGCGAACGACTCGCCCCCGTCTCGTGACACGGCGACCTCCATGGTGCCTTCGGCGCCGCCGCCGAACACATGGCGACCGAACGTCACGTACACTGAGCCGTCCGGCGCAACCCCCGGCACAGACCCCTGCACGTCGCCCTCTGCCAGGAAGATCGGGGGCTGCGTCCAGCTCTCGTTGGCGTCAACAGATCGGGCGAAGGCGATGCGTCCCGGCTGCTGGTCGGAGCCGATCGCGGTCCAGCTGATGTAGACGTTGCCGGCGTGCGGGCTCTTCCCGAGGGGATTCTGGTCGCCCGCGATCCACTGCTTGTCGGTGACGGTTGTCCGGTCCACGATCACCGGCTCCTCCCAATCGTCGCCGCGAGGCTTGCGCAGCATGTCGAGGCCCATCGGACCGCGCGTAAGCAGGGTGAAGTAGCCCGCACCGGCGTCGTCGAACGTCGTGACCGGATCGGACGTGAGGCCATAGGACTCGATGCCTTGCGGCTGCTCCTGCTCCCAGTTGAGCCCGCCGTCGAACGACTCGAACACACCGGTGTAGAAGCCGTACAGCTCGGGGGTGTGGAAGAACTTCGAGGATCCGAGAAGGTGCTCCGGGTCGCTAAGATCCGCCGCCAGCATGACCTCGCTGAAGTCGGTGACCGGGCGCGACGCCCCCACCACCTCGCCTTCGCGGCTGACCTGTATGTTGGGCGGGACGTCGAGGGCGCCAAGGTGCCGCTCGCGGTCGCGCAAGGTGGCGGACCATGCGGCGCGCGACGGCTTGCTCGCGCTGACGGGCTCGAGGTCGGCCCAGGTCAGATCGTCCGGCGCGACGCCCGATTTGCCCGGTGCGACGATGTAGGCGACGTCGCCGACATCGGCGACGTCACCGCCCGACGATGGGGCCCCGGCGTCGGCGTGCGGCGCGGGTCTCGTGGCTGTCACCGCTGCACCGAGCGCTATGCACAAGAGCACGGTGAGCAGCGGCGCCGAGACCGGCGGCGCCACGACAGGAGCCGCCCCGGTCGCGCCGGACGCTCGAGTTGCTCGCTTCATCCGGAGTCTCCTATCATGCTTCACTCAACGGCGCACTGCTTGCCCATGGGACGAGCTCGCCCGATGATTATGCCTGCAGGGCGGCATGCCGGTTAGGTTCAGTGTGTTCCGGCGTCGGCTGCCGCGCACTGACCAGCCAGACTGGCGCCACCGAAGCGGCGCTGGTCGAACCACCGGAGGCCCCATTCGACACGACGTTGCCGGACACACCTCGTCCTGACATGGCTCCCGGGCCAAGCCGCGCCCGCGACACCGCGCGGCAGGCTGCCTTGCGCCGCGAGCTGGAGCGGCGGATCCTGGTGCTCGACGGTGCCATGGGCACCGCGATCCAGCGGCTCGGCCTCGACGAGGCCGGCTTCCGCGGCGACCTTGAGTCCCGTCACGTCGAGCTCAGCCGTACTCTCGACGAGATCCGCCGTCCGCAGGTCGGCAACAACGACCTGCTATCGCTTACGCGGCCGGAGCTAGTCTCGGCGATCCACCGCTCGTACCTCGACGCGGGCGCCGACATCATCACCACCAACACGTTCAAC
This sequence comes from Anaerolineae bacterium, assembly GCA_046259645.1. Lineage (GTDB taxonomy): Bacteria > Chloroflexota > Anaerolineae > Epilineales > Epilineaceae > JBJYWW01. The sequence goes on along the minus strand of JBJYWW010000209.1, from coordinate 743 downwards.
GCCACCGCAGTCTCGCAGCGCGAGTTCGGCACCGAGGCGCTCGTCGAGACGATCAACCGGGCGGCGGCGGAGGTCGCGGTCGCGTCCGCCTCACGCAAGACGGCCGACGACCCGAGTCGGCCCCGCTTCGTGGCCGGTTCGATCGGTCCCACCAGCGCAACGCTGTCCATCTCGCCCAGGGTCGACGATCCCGGCTACCGCTCCGTGACGTTCGACGAGATGGTCGGGGCCTACCGCGAGGCGGCGATCGGGCTGCTGCTTGGCGGCTGCGACCTGCTGCTGATCGAGACCATCTACGACACGCTGAACGGCAAGGCCGCGCTGCAGGCGGCGGACGAGGCGATGGCAGCGACCGGTCGCCTCGTGCCCTTGATGCTGTCCGTCACCGTGGTCGACCGGTCGGGGCGGACGCTGAGCGGCCAAACCGTTTCGGCCTTCTGGGCGTCCGTGGCCCACGCCAGGCCGCTGAGCGTGGGGGTCAACTGCGCGCTGGGCGCGGAGGACATGCGCCCGTACGTCGAGGAGCTGGCCGGGCTGGCCGATTCCTTCACCAGCTGCTATCCGAACGCCGGTCTGCCCAACGAGTTCGGCGAGTACGACGACACCCCGGAGCACATGGCCGCCGTGCTCGGTGACTTCACGCGCCGCGGGTGGCTCAACATGGTCGGTGGCTGCTGCGGGACGACGGACGAGCACATTGCGGCCATCGCAGCGGCGGTCGACGGGCTCGCTCCGCGCACGGT
>JBJYWW010000208.1:0-22896 GCA_046259645.1 Anaerolineae bacterium | reverse complement strand
CTGCCGCGGTCCTGGCGTCCGTGGCGGCGACCGACGGCACGCTCTACCGCGTCGACGGCGACGCGGTGACGCCACTGACCGTAGGCGCCGAGGTGAGGTCCGGCGACAAGCTGCACACCGCTCCGGGCACTGGAGCCGAGCTCGAGCTCGATGACGGCTCGGTTGTCGAGATCAGCGAGCGGGCGGCACTCACGCTGGACAGCGGGCGCATTGGTCAGACGGTGCGGCTGGCGCGCGGGCAGGTCATCGTGCAAGCCGCGGACCAGGGCGCCGGGCAGCTCCATGTAGCTACCGGCGACTGCGACGTTGGCGTCAAGGGAACGGTCTTTACGGTGAGCCGGGGCACCCGCGGCTCGCGGGTGTCGGTCCTCGAGGGCGAGGTCGAGGTGACGCAGGGCCGGGCGAACACCGTTCTGCTTCCGGGCGAGCAGCTCGCTACGGGCACAGGCGTCGAGCCGGTCGACCTCCACGAAGAGGTGGCGTGGAGCCGCAACCTCGACGAGCACCTCGCGCTGCTGGAGGAGCTGGCGGGGTTCGAGCATGACATTGCCGGCGTGATGCTGCGCGGCGATCGCCACGAGTCGCGGCTGCTGGGGCTGGTCCCGCGCGACACCGCAGTGTACATCGCCATGCCCAACGTCGGCTTGGCCGTCACCGAGGCGCGCGAGCTGCTCGAGCAGCGAGTCGAGGAGAGCGAGGTCCTGCGCTCGTGGTGGATCGAGGAAGTGGAGCCCTCGAACGTCGAGACCGAGCTTGACATGGCGTTCGAGCACCTGGCCGGTCTTGGAGACACAATGGGCGACGAGCTCGTGGTGAGCATGCAGGTGGACGCCGACGGCGAGCTCGCCACCGTGGCCCTATTGGCCGAGCTCGCGGACCGCGACGGGTTCGTGAGCGAGCTGAACGAGATCTTGAGCGACATGACGCCGCCGACCGGCGATCACGCCGGTGAGCTCGACGAGGTGCTGCTGGTCGACGACCCGCTCGCCCTCGCCCCGCCGGACGCGGGCGACGTCGCGCGGCCGGGGCTGGATGCTCCTACGGGTACCGCCTCGGGTTCGGAAGCAGGCGAACCGGCGCCGGCAGATGCAGCCAGCGCCTATGGCGCCAGTCCAGGGCTGTCGGCCGACGTGGTCGGCCCGCTCTATGTCTGGGCCACTGACGGGTTGCTGGTGGCCACGCCCAGCGTCGCCGCTCTCCAGGAGATCGCTCGCGCGCAACTCGACGGTGCCGCGAGCGGGTTCGTGGGCACGCCCTTCCACGCTCGGCTCACGCAGGAGTACGGCCGGGGAATCGACTGGCTGACCGCGCTTGACGCGGGGAGCCTGGTCGACGCATCGGTGGCTTCCGCCGGGGCGCCCGACGGCGAAGACGTCCGCGGGGCGCTGGACTACTTGGGAATCAGCGACGTCGAGCTCGTGATCCTGTCGCAGAAGCGCGAGGACGAGACCAGCGCGCGATCCGAGGCAACGGTGACCTTCGGACGGCCGCGACGCGGGATGGCGGCGTGGCTCGCGGAGCCGGCGCCGATGGGCGCGCTCGAGTACATCGCCCCCGACGCCAGCGCGATGGTAGCGTTCGTGGTCGACGAGCCGTCGGCGCTGTTGTCGGACGTGATCGGGTTGGTCGACATCCTCGAGCCTGGTGCGTCGGACGAGCTGCGCAGCTCCGAGGCGCAGGAGGGCTTGGCGCTGATCGACGGGCTGGCAAGCGCGTTCGGTGGCGAGGTGGCCATCGCCCTCGACGGTCCGTGGCTGCCGCAGCCCGGGCTCAAGATCATCGCCGAGGTATACGACCCAGCCGCGCTGGATTCGGCGGTGGCCAGCGCGATCGACAAGCTGAACGACCTCGCGGCGACGGACGGCGGCCCGCAAGTGACACTCACGTCGGAGAGCGCAGGGGGACGCGTCGTGTACACGATCTCGTCCACCGACCTGCCGGTCGAGCTGCACTACCTGATCAATGATGGCTATCTCGTGGCCGGACCGTCGCGTGCCTTGCTCGAGCGCGCGGTGCGCTATCGAGACTCGGGTGTGAACCTGGCGACCTCGCCAGAATTCCTGGCCAAGCTGCCGGCCGACGGTGGGATGAACTTCTCGGCGCTCGCTTATCAGGACCTGGGCAGCGCCGTGGGTCAGCTTGTCGGACGAACCGGTCTCGGTTCGGCCAGTCTGACGGACGAGCAGTCGGCGGCGCTCGGAGCGGCGAGCGAGACCTTGGCGTCGACGCTTGCGTACGCCTATGCCGGCGACAACGAGATTACGTTCGCGAGCACCGGTCCCGCCGGCGCCAACGCCCTGGGCATGTCGCTGCTGGGGATCCTCAGCGGCAACGGATCCTGGGACTTGAGCATCGCACCCGAGGCGGACGCACCGGACCGCGACGCTCCTTGACGGAGCGTGAGAGAGGTATCGAGCCGTTGTACTTGGCGGGAGAGCACACGTCCGGCCCAGTCGGACCGGTGATCGAGCTCGACGGGCTGACCGTCACGTTCGGCAGGCGCGTCATCTTGGACGATCTGCGCGCCTCGCTTGCGGGGCGCGCGATCGGGCTGCTCGGGCCGAACGGCGCGGGGAAGACGACGCTGATCCACACGCTGCTCGGCTTCCATGCCGCGTCGTCAGGCACGGCGCGAGTGCTGGGTCTCGACATCGGCAACGAGTCGCGCGCGGTGCGCAACATCGTGGGCTACATGCCCGAGACCGAGGCGTTCGTCGCGGAGATGACTGCCGTCCGGTTCGTGCGGCAGATGGCCGAGCTTAGTGGTCTGCCGCGAGAGGCGGCGCTGGAGCGGGCGCACGAGGCGCTCTACTACGTGGGCCTCGGCGAGGCGCGCTACCGGGCGATGGACTCGTACTCGCTCGGCATGCGGCAGAAGGTCAAGCTGGCTCAGGCCATCGCGCACGGCCCCCGGCTGCTGTTCCTCGACGAGCCGACTAACGGGCTCGATCCGCCCGCCAGGCAGCGGATGCTGCACCTCATTCGGGAGATCCGCGATACCGGCGAGGTGTGCATCGTCCTCTCGTCGCACCTCCTGCGCGACGTGGAGGACACGTGTGACGAGGTGCTGATCCTCAAGGACGGCCAGGTAGCCGCGACGTGCGACCTCGCGGCCGACCGGCGGAGCAATCGCAAGTTCCTCGAGCTCGAGCTCAGCGGCGACTCGCGCGGCTTCGCCGAGGTCGTCGCGGGCATGGGCTGCGAGTACGCGCGCAGCGGTCTGCGCCGGATCAAGCTCGTGGTACCTCAGGCGATCGAGGTGCGCGACCTGTATCGCGCCGCATCCGACAGCGATGTCCAGATCCGGCACCTGACGTACAAGCACGACTCGCTCGAGGACATCTTCCTGAAGGCCATGGAGGGCGGCGATGGCCGTATATGAGCGGACCTATCGCCGCTACGAAGGGCCGCTGACCCCAGAGCGCTACCGTCCGGTGGTCCTCACCCGCTACGCGCTGGACGAGATCAGGAGCTCGCGGCTCGTGCTCCTGGTGCTGCTCGGCTGCTTGATCGTGCCCCTCGCAGGGCTGATTACGATCTACCTGCACCACAACGCCGGCGGGCTGCTGCGGCTCGACATCGACCTGTCGGACCTGATCGCGATCGACGCTCAGTTCTTCCTCGGCGTGCTGTCTATTTTGGCGGTGGGGGCGTACGTCCTCGCGCTGATAGTCGGCCCGGCCCTGATCTCGGCCGACCTCGCCAACAACGCGCTGCCCTTGTACCTGAGCCGGCCCCTCACGCGTTCCGAGTACGTGTCGGGCAAGGCCCTGGTGCTGTTCCTGGTGCTGTCTCTGGTCACGTGGGTGCCCGGCTGGGCCCTGTTCGCGTTCCAGGCACTGCTCGCGGGCGCAGGCTGGATAGTGGACAATGCCCGCGTCGGCGCAGCCATCTTCGTCGCGTCGTGGACGTGGATCGTGGTCCTGACGCTGCTGTCGCTGGCGGTGTCGGCGTGGGTGGGGCGGCGTCACCTGGCGCGACTCACACTGCTTGGGCTGTTCTTCGTTCCGGCGGCGCTGGGATCGGCGATAAACGAGCTCATGAACACCAGCTGGGGCTCGCTGCTCGACCTGAACGAGCTCGTCGACGTGACGTGGCGCTCGCTGTTCCTGTCGGGCGAGGCACAGCGTGCCGCCGCGGTGTGGCAGCGGGGCGGCGAGGAGATGGGGTCGTCCGGGCTCCCGGTATGGAGCGCCTGGCTGGCGCTGGCCGCGCTCTGCCTGGTGTGCCTGTTCCTCCTGAGCCGCAAGGTGCGGGCGTACGAGGTGGTGCGCTCATGACTCTCCATCAGCGTGTCACCGGCGAGGCCCACGGCAACCGGTTGATCGTGTTCGATAGCGTGTCCAAGTTCTACGGCGACGTCTTGGGCGTGAACCGGGTGAATGTCAGCATCCCGCCCGGCATAACGAGCCTCGTGGGCCCCAACGGGTCGGGCAAGACGACCCTCATGAACCTGATGACCGGCCTGCTGCGGCCGACCAGCGGGCACGTGTCGGTCGTGGGCATCGCACCGACCGACCCTGAGGCGCTCTTCCACATCGTTGGCTACTGCACTCAGTACGACACGTTCCCGCGCGGCCTGACGGGTCGCGAGTTCATCGACTCGTTCCTGCGCATCGGCGGGCGGCCGGCCTACGAGGCGCAAGCCCTCACCCACAACGCGCTGACCCGAGTGGGCATGACCGAGGCTGCCGACCGCCGCATCGCAGGCTACAGCAAGGGCATGCGGCAGCGGATCAAGCTGGCGCAGGCGATCAGCAACGAGCCGTCGGTTCTTGTCCTCGACGAGCCGCTGAACGGCCTAGACCCGATGGCGCGGGCTGAGATCATCGCCCTCTTCCGCCAGCTGTCCGATTCGGGGGTGCACGTGGTCATCTCCAGCCACATCCTGCACGAGGTCGAGATGATGTCCGATCGCGTGATCCTGCTGGACGACGGGTACGTCATGGCGGAAGGCGACATCCGCGGAGTGCGGGGCGAGATGGAGCAGGAGCACCCGATGCGGATGATCGTCAGGTGTGACGACCCTGGGCTGGTCGCGTCGACGATGGTCAGGCAGGACCACGTCGCCGAGATCAGGATCCACGACGACCGCCAGGGACTTATGGTCAGCACCACCGACACGGGGCGGTTCCACCGGCTGCTGACTCAGATGATCGTGGACGGCCAGGTGCGCGTGGAGTCGGTGATGGCGGCCGACGACGACGTGCAGGCGGTCTACCAGTACCTCATCGGCGCCAACGGAGACGGCTCATGAGCTCGACGCCAATGACGGACGCGGCGTTCGCCCCGAGCGCTCCGCACCCCCTCAGCGTGCGCGCGCGACAGGCGAGGGCCATAGCGGCGCTCGAGATCCGCAAGAGCCTGCTCGGCCGGCGAGCGCTAGTGGTCTACCTGCTGGCGCTGGCGCCCGTGGGGCTCATGGCGCTCGGCGCCGTGGGGGCGGTGTTGGAGTCGCGCGTCACCGGTCGCCCCGAGCCGCTGACCGCCGACGTCTACTCGGCCATGTTCCAGGTGTTCATTCTCCGCTGGTGCATCTTCTTCGGCTGCGCGGCGGTCTTCATGAACCTGTTCCGGGGCGAGGTGATCGATCGGAGCCTGCACCACTACTTCCTGGCGCCGGTGCGGCGCGAGGTACTAGTGGCTGGCAAGTACGGCGCAGGGCTGCTCGGGGCGGCGACCCTGTTCTGCTGGGCGACGCTGATCTCGTGGCTGCTGTCCTACGTCCCGCTCGCGATCGACGGCGGGGTGGCGCAGGTGGTGGCCAGCCTTCGCTGGGACCATCTTCTGTCATACTTGCTGGTGACCGCGCTGGCGGTCATGGGCTACGGCGCGCTGTTCCTGGTCATTGGCGTCCAGTTCCGCAACCCGATCCTGCCGGCGCTCGTGATCCTGGCCTGGGAGTCGATCGTGTTCCTGCTCCCGCCCGGTCTGAAGCATCTGAGCGTGGTGCACTACCTCGAGGCGCTCATGCCCCTGCCGATGGACGAGGGGCCGTTCGCGATCGTGTCCGAGCCGGCCTCGCCGGTGGTGGCCATAGCGGGCCTGACCCTGTTCTCCGCCGCGCTCGTGTTGTTCGCGGCGCGTAAGGTCAGGGCGATGGAGATCAGCTACCCCACGTAGCGACGGTCGTCCCGCACGTCGCAGCCGCAGGCTGGTCAGTCAAGCGCCCAGACAAGGCGCGAGCGCCGCACGCGGCTCCCGCACCTTCCGCACGTCAGCTGGTCCGCCGTGCTTGCCGAGGACGACCAGTCGCCGTCCGCGCCGCAGGCCGGGCACTCGAGCATCGCCGGCCATCGCCGGGCGCTGGGCGCCGGGGACGGCTCACGGGCCGCGCCCGGCTTGCGCGCCCAGACGAGCGAGTAGAAGCTCTGCCACGGCTGCGTCCGCACGTCGACCAGCCCGAGCTCCTGCAGGCGGCGCTCGAAGTCGAGCGGCGAGTCAACCTTGCCCGGCATGAGCGCAGCATCGACACCGATGCGGTTGGTCACGAGCAGCCAGCCGCCAGAGCGCAGCACCCTGGTGATCTCGCGCAAGGCAGCCGACCTGTCCGGTAGGAACTCCAGCGCCTCCAGCATCGTGACGGCGTCGAATGACTGATCGCCGAACGGCAGCGGCACCGCGGAATGCCGGACGAGGTGAACTCTGCCGGGCCACTGCCCGGTCTTCCGCGCCCCGATCGCCAGCATTCGCGGCGACGCATCCAATCCGACTACGTCGCCCTCGAAGAACGGGATGTCGAGCAGGGCCAGCGGTAGGCGGCACGTGCCGGTCGCGACGTCGAGCACCTGGGCGCGGGACCCGAACGACTCCTCGAGCCTGTTGAGGAGCGGATTGCCCAGCAATGCGACCTCGTCCGGCCGGCTGAAGCGCTTCACGTCGTCGTAGGTCTCAGCGCCTCGGTCGTAGAGCCAGCGCACGGCCATCTCTCCGAGGTACGCGCCTTCGGTCACGACGACGAGCCAATACGCCAGCACGACGGCGGTGACGGCGATCGCCACGACCGCCACCGCCAGCTGCTCCGGGCCCATGTCGACCTCCACCTGCCCGGCGCCAGGTCCGTGCGACGCCGGGTGTCCACTTCGCCGCGGCCGCTCGCGCGACTGGACCAGGATTATAGGTGCTACGCGTCTCGTCGCGGCTTGCTGGGCTGCCGGGCCGGCGGGGCCACGACGTCAGCCAGGACGGCAAACGCTTCGCCGAGCGCGGTCGCCAGCTCGTCAACGGGGCCGCCGTCGGCGTAGGCGTCCTCGACGAGCGTCCAGGCCGCGGACAGCACGTCCTCGGACCACGCCTCGTCGCCTGCACTCATGTGCGCTATCGCGCCGTAGGCTGCCTGGAACCCGGCCAGGCGCTCGTCCAGTCCGGCCGCCGTGCCCGCGCTCAGTGCGCGATCCACGAGTCTGACTGCGATCTTCATCCGTGTGTCGGCCAATGCCATCGTTGGTTCTCCTCTCGTTGGCTCGCTGGAGTTATCGCCATCTGCGCTCGAGGCCGCGCGAATCGCTGCCCCGAGCCGCTACCGCTCGGCGAGTCGGGCGTTGAACGAGCTGCAGCCAGGTGCGGTTCCGTCGCGCAGGGGCGGCCGCGAGTGCCTTTGTGGCGGTCGCGGTCCGGCCATATACTGCAGGACCAGAGGATGTGCCGAGACTCCGCTGTCTCTACTCCCGCCGTGGCATCCGGCGGCGCTTGGCGGCGCCTGCCGGTTGACAGTGTGCCGTGGCGCCGGTACGCGTCGCCAGGCAATCGACGTCTCACCTGTCAGGAGTCGGCCGCTCGCGTGTTAATGTGGGACGTAGCGTGAAGAATCCTCACGACGAGGACTGGCTGGTCGAGGCGGCGCGGAGCGACCGCGAGGCGTTCGGCCAGTTGTACGACCGCTACTTCGACGACGTCTACCACTACATCGCCCGCAGGGTCGGTGACGAGCAGACCGCCGAGGATCTGGCGGGGGCAGTGTGGGAGCGCGCGCTTGTTGCCATCGAGCGCTACGAGATCAGAGGTGTGCCGTTCTCGGCGTGGCTGTACCGCATCGCCGGCAACCTGGTCGCCAACCACCACCGCAAGCGACGCTTGCGCCAGGTGGTGGCGTTCGGGCGCCAGCACGACGAGGCGCGCCGCGAGTCTAGGGTCGACGAGCGAGCGATGGTGCGCGAGGCCATGCTGAAGCTGTCCGAGGCAGACCAGGAGGTGCTGGGGCTGTGCTACTTCGCCGGCATGACGCCGCCGGAGATCGCCGACGTGCTGGGGTGCACGCCGTCGGCGGTGCACAAGCGCCTGCACCGGGCGCGCGAGCGCTTGCGCCAGCAGATAGAGGGTGATTCCCGTGTCTCCGCGACCACAGGCTGACCGGGCCTACGCGCCTGACGACGCCTTGGCCGCCCTGCTGGGGGCGGACGAGGTCGTGCGGCCGCGGAGCGAGTTCAAGGAGATGCTGAGAGCCGACTTGATCGCGCGGCCCCCGATCGCGTTGGGTCCGCGCCCGTTTGAGCGCCTCAACCCCTTGACGTCCCCTGCGGCGAGCGTGACGCTCGTGTTGCTGCTGGCTGCGTTCGGCGCGTTTGTGCTGCTTGGCGGCCTGCCAGGCGACCTGTCGGGTGCCCTGACGGGCGTGCTCCCGGGGGCGCCTGGAGCCGGTTGGCTTGGGGGTGACGGTGGGAGCAAGGGCGGGAATGACGGCGCACCAGACGGCGCGGTCTCTCCTGTAGACGTCGCCACCCCCGCGGTCGGTGCGCGTGGCGAGGCCGAGACAGGTGGCGCCGCAGCGGGCCAGGCGACTGGCCCGGACGGCGCCGACGGCGAACTGCCCGGCGATCGACAGGCGACCGGCGGAGACGGCGCGCGAGCATTGGACACTCGGGGTGAAGGCGGCGGCTCTGACGCGGATGAGGCCGTGCCCGGCGGTGACACAGACGACGCATCTCCCGCAAGGACCGGCGCTCTCACGGCGCCCGGCCGCCCGGATGCTGCGAGTTCGCCCTCCGTGCGGACGCCTGTTCCGGGCGGTCAGCAGGTCGAGCCGACGGCAGGCTCCGTCGAGCCAGGCACGACGAGCCAGTCACCGACCAGCAAGCCGCCGGCGAGAGCGACGGACGGGCCACGCGACGAGCCCACCGACACGCCGACTGACGAGCCCACCGCGACTCCGACCGAGGATCCCGGGGGCTTCCCGCCGCCGCCGACGGCAGCCCCGACCGGCGTGCTGTGGCCGACGGAGACGCCCCGAGCCGAGCCGCCGGTCCCGACACCTTGATCGGCGGTCGCCGCCCGGCGCCGACAACCTCCCGACCTACGGTCAACCGACCTGCGCGCGCCGTCGCTCTTGCTGCGGCGTTGGCTGTTGTCGGCCTCGCCGCTTCCTTGCTAGCGCTGCCTGGGCTGCTGGCCGCGCCGCTCGCCGCCTCGATGGCCGCGATGTTGGCCGCGCCGCGCCTGACCTCTGCGTCGCTGGCCGTGCCGTCCTTGGCGCCTGCGCCGCTGGCACCAGGTGCCGGCTCGACGAGAATCTTCCTACCAGCGGCCGGGGCGTCCGCGCCGTACGATACCTGTGCTCCGAGCCGGTCGTGCGGCGGCGCAGGGGGCTGGTCGGCCGTGTGCGGCGGTTCGGGACAAGTGCGCGACATGTTCGTCATTGGCAGGGGCGCGCAGGCGCAGGTCGTGGCGGTCGGCGATGGCGTGGCGAGCTTCGATCCAGGGACCGGGCGCTGGCAGTCTCAGATCGGCACGGACCTGTCGGGGCTGAACTCGTTGTATGTCAGCGGAGCGCCCCACTGGTGGGCGGTCGGCGAGCGAGACCGCATCGCGCGCTATGAGCCGGACACAGGCTGCTGGCGCGCGGAGGACGAGGCGCGGCTCATTGGCTCCGTGAACCTGACTTCGGTGATGGTCGGTCAGACTGCACCGGGCGGCTGGTCAGTGGGGGCCGTCGGCGGGCGGGGCTTGCTGCTGCGGCTCGCATACGTCGATGGCGAACCGGTCTGGCTCACCGTCTCCGAAGACCGCACCGGGCCGCTGCCGCCGCTGGCCGACCTGCATGTGTTTGACAGCTCCGATGTCGTCAACGATGCCTGGATGGTCAGCCCGGTATCCGGTCAGGCGATGCACGCGAGCCTGGGCACGGACGTCGCCGGCACGGGCAGCGTGGTCGAGATCCTGGACACAATCGACCTGACCGACGAGCGTGGCCAGCCCGCGACCCCGCTCGAGATCGCGATGGCGTCGCCAACCAGGGGCTGGATCGCTGGCGAGACCGATCAAGGTGCGGTGGTGGCGTGGCGCTACGTCGGCGCGCTCGACTGGGCCGTCGAGCTGGTTGCGCAAGGCCAGCGGCTGCTCGACCTGTATCAGGATGAGTCGCGGACGTGGTGGCTCGGAATGACGCCGGGGCCACGGCTCGACTCGGTCGTGCGCTACAATCGGCGCGCCGATGGCCAGGGCCTGTGGCAGGCTGCCGACAGGCGTCCGCCGGCCGGGGCTGGCGCGGAGGACGCCGGCAGCAAGGCGGTGGCGCCGTTGGACGACGGGCGAGTGCTCTATGCATACGGTGATGGCGTATGGGCCCACGAGCTCGGCGACCTCCACTGGCACGACGTGCGGACCCGCAGGCGGATCGTGGGCGTCGCGCCGAATCGGGACGGCACAGGAGGCTGGGCCGTTGCCGACGCCCCGGGCGACGGCCCAGCAGCCTCGGAGCTGCTAGTGGTGTCGGGACTGGGCCTGCGCCCGGTCGCCACGGACGCCGCGCCGAGCCCCAGGCTGAACGCCGTGGATGGCGCCACGGGAGTCTGGTGGGCCGTCGGTGACGGTGGGGAGTCGATGACGACTGACGGCTCGATCGGGGCGTGGCGCCCGGCGCCTCGCATCTCGTCGACCGACCGGCTGGTCGACGTGGCGGTCGGCCTCGACGGTGTGGCTTGGGCCGCCGCCGAGACCGTGGCGGGTGGTGGGAGGCTCTACTGGTTCGACGCAAGCATCGGTGCCTGGGAGGTCGCGGCCGACTCGACCTCGCCGCTCGTCGCGGTCGCCGCCCTCGAGGGCCGGGCGTGGGCCGTAGGTGCCGGAACCGTCTGTGAGTGTCTCGGTGTGCGCTGCGCCTGCGACGAAGAGCTGACGCTGGGTGGGCAGCCGCTGCCGCTGACGGCGGTCGCCGCCGCCGAGGGCCACGGCTCGAGTGACGGCCCTGGCGAGATGGGCTCCGATGGCACGTCGCGGGTCGAGGTCTGGGCGGCGGGCGCCTACCTGATCCTACAGCGCGGGCCGGACGGCTGGCGTCCGCGGGATGCGCGAGGAGTGTCCGGGATACCGCGGGGTGCGGCGATCACGGACTTGGCGGCCGGTGACGTCGACGACCTGTGGGTAGTGGCGACCTGCAACCCATACGGTGAGGAGGGCCGGGGCGTGAGCCTGATCAACCACGTCAGCGAGCCGCATGCGGCGGCGGGCGAGCGGGTCGTCAGCCGGTTGTCGACGGCCTTCAGCGTGCCGGTGCACGACGTGCGCGTGCGCGCCGGCTCCGATGGGGCGTCGAGCGAGCGTGTGGTCTGGGTGGCCGGTGACTGGTCGACGGTTGCCCGATTGCGATACCGCCCGGGTGACGCAGTAGACGCCGCGCAGGGCGAAGATGGCGCTTTCACCGACCTGTGGTGCCTGCCATCCGACGCTGAGCTGCCCTAGCCTTGCCCGGGACGCGCCGCCAGTCAAGGTCTCGCGGGCGAGATGGCGCGCGACACCTACCGAGCTAGTGTCCCTGGTAGTTCGCGGGTAGGAACAGGCGCGCGACGGGCGTGTTCTCGCGTCCGGGAGTACCGCCGTCGGTGAGCGCGGTCCAAGGCCGCGGGTCGTCGCCGAAGGCGGTCAGCGGGGCGCGCTCGAGCGACGGGCCGTGTCCGGCAGCCCTCTCCGGCCACGGAGAGCGGACCCCGTACGTCACGCTGTCGACGACGATGACGGTCTCATCGTCGGTCGGGTCCTCCGGCCACGGTCGGACCAGCGCCACTGTCTCGCCGCCGTCGGCGAGGGCGCCGTCGTACGGCCCGAACACTGGCACCGCTTCCGGGATGCCGTACCGGGCTCGGAACTCTCCAGGGTCGATGGCAACCGCCAGCGCGAAGCCATTCGGGGGGATCTCCGCGCCCGGTGGCAGCGCCAGCCCAACGCCTGCCTCGAAGTGCCAGGCGCGAGCCGGGTCGTTCGGATCGTGCAGCTTCACGGTGTCGGTCGTGACGTTGCGCAGCTCGACGAACTCATCGCCGTCGGACGGCTGGTACATGATCTCGCTGAGGACCACGGGCCCGACGGCGGGCGGCGCGTTGGCCGCGCCACCGCCCGTGCGGAACTCGTCGACTGACGCCGGGGCGTCCACGCCGAACGTCGGTCTGCTCTGAGCGACGAACCGCGGTCCGACGGGCAGCCGGAGGCGTCCCAACGACGTGCCGGCAACGGCGGCGCCGAACTCCACTGCCCGAACGGCCCCGGTCAGATCTCCGCCCGGGTCGGCCGAGCTGAGGAACACGGTCTCGCCACGCGCCGACAGGCCGATGCGGTGGTCCGGATCGGCTGTCAGCTGCTCCTCGTACAGCACGACGAAGGCGCCCGGCTCGATGGTCGTGCCTTCCGGTATCCTGAACCTGGTCAGCTCGTCACGGTCGTCGCTGAGGTACCAGCCGCCGACGTCGACGGGCTCTGCGCTGATGTTGACCAGCTCGATGGCGTCCTCCTGGTTCGGCCCCGGGTTGGCGAGCACCTCGTTCACGACCACCGCGTCACGGCCCGGAGGCGGGGCTGGGTCGGCGATTCCGGGCGAGCCGCCGACCTGAGCGCTGGCCCGCCAGCTCTCCGGGTCGCTGTCGTTCAGCGCGCCGGCAGCCGGCATGCGGAGCGAGCCTGAGCCGAGCGGCACGAGCGAGTACCCCATGCCGTCCGGGCTGAGCGGCCAGAAGCCATCGTCGTCGTACTGGACCTCGGCCACCACCATGCCGTCCGGGGCGCTGACGGTGATGGTGTCGCCGCCATTGTCGAGCTTGCCATCGTACTCGCCGGCGGCATCGACGCCGGGGTAGCGAAGCCCCAGCGCGTCGGTGTCCTTGGCTATCACCACGTGGCCGCGCGGCCCCACGGTCACGCCGGACGGGAACGTGAAGGTGACCGCGTCTGTGATCCCGAAGCCCGACAGGTCGATCCCGGCCGACTCGAGGCTCTCGAGCTCGAGGAACTCGAAGTCGGAGCCGCCCGGCGGATTGTACATGATCTCCGAGACACGCAGCCGCGGACTGCCGACGACTGCCGAAGCCAGCGCGCTCCAGCCGTTTTCGTCCGGTGCTCCGCCAAGCTGGCGAGCCTTGATCACGGCGTAGCCGGAGAGGTGCACGGGCCCCTCGTAGGCGCGTGCCCGGGCCGAGACTGCGCCGGTGATCGGCTCCCTTGGATCCGACCCGTCGAGCGTGTACCAGAGCTGGCCGGATGTCACCCCGCCGGGGCAGCCGTCGGGTGACACGCCAACGGACAGCGTATCGCCGCTCGCGTCGATGACCGGGGTGTTCGCGGCTGGGTAGAGGCCCTGGCGACAGAGCTGGCCAAGCACGACCGCGGTGCGGACAGGGAAGAAGGATCCCAGCAGGCGATCGCGCTCCGCGCGCCACATGGCCTGTGTCTGGGGCCAGTCGCCGTAGGTTGCGCGGTAATAGCGCCAGATCTGCAGCTGTTCCAGCATGGTCCGCGGCTCGGGCGCATCGCTGCCCCAGCGGGCCGACTCGCCGGCGATCGCCCGCTCTACTACATCGGCCAGCTCGGTATACCGTGCGCCCGCGGCGACAGGAGTCAGCGCGCCGTCGCCAAAGAGATGAAGCGCTGCACGGTCGGCGAAGAGGACTCGGTAGTCGGGGAAGCGGCTCAGCCATCCGTGCAGCCCCGCCACGCCGGGCGTATCGGCCTGGTATCCGCACTCGCCGGTCGCCGGATCCCGCCGCGTCTGGCAGAAGCCTCGCGACGGGTCGTCGCGGAGAGCGGTCGTGTGCTCGTAGTCCCAGATGAAGAACTGGAACCCGTCAGCCGCGACCCGGTCGCGGGCCGCGCGGTAGTTCTTCTCCGGCCAGTCGACGTTGGCGCCGTAGATCTGGATGAGGTTGTAGTCCGCGTGCTGTGCCAGGTTCAGGTTGGCGGCCACGTATTGGTAGCGCTCCAGATCCGCCGGGTCGCGCGGGTCAGGATTGGGACTGGCGGCCACGACGTCGAGCAGCGCGCGGTACGCTTCGGCGTCACCGTCCTCCACCTCGTAGATCCACTCGCCGTCGACCAGCGGTCCGTCCTTGATGACGTCCCAGTCGGCCTCGGCCCCTCCTAGGTGGTCCGAGACGAAGGCGGCGGTGGGCTCCTCGGTCAGGTTGTAGAGCCCCCAGTACAGGCCGTTCAGGTACACTTGGACGTACGCGCCGTAGGGCGACAGCCAGCCCATCGCGCGCTGCGTGTCGCGCGCCCACTGGTCGTGCATGTACTGGCCCTTGTCGGCGAAGTACATGAACGAGTCGGCTTGGCTGCCGCGCAGGCGCAAGGTGTCGAAGGACGTGACGGGCGAGCCTGGGAACAGGTCGTACTCGAGGCGGCTGGGCCCGTAGCGCGATCGGAACCGCAAGCTGAGCGCGTGCTTCTTCATCACGTCCGGCTTGCGGCTCCAGTTGCCGGCGATGCGCAGGCCGCAGTCGATCTGGAACCCGGGCGCGCCGGCCGGATCGACGTACTCGACGGACGCCGGTACCTCACGACCTTCATCGAGGGGGTTGGCGTAGATCCCCTCGCGCTCGAACATGTCGTCCGGGTCCGTCGTGAGCATCATCGAAGGGACCGCGCGCAGGGCTTGCCTCACGGCCTGCTCTTCGGTGCCGACGATCCTCTGGCTCATGCCGTAGTCGGCCGGCACGTCCTGGCCTTCGAGCCGCCACTCGGTGTACTTGCCCCAGGACTTCGGGTAGCCCATCTGCTCCGCCGACTTGTCGGTGACCCGAATCGCGTCGGCGATGAACTCGTACGTGTGTGTCCCCACGGGCGTGATCCGCTGATCGCCGGCGAAGGCCGCGGCCCGGACCACGGTGGTCGTGTCGATGAGGATCGGGCGGGAGTAGGTCGAGCCGTGGCCGGCCGTGGGCAGCGAGCCATCGGTGGTGTAGCGGATCACGGAGTCGGGTGCCGCCGCCGTCAGCTTCAGGTCGAACGGCGCCTCGTAGAAGCCACGCGTCACGCCGAACTCGAGGGGCGGGACGCGCCGGGGCGCTAGCGCCAGCGGGAAGTACAGCGGCGGCCTAGCCGCGGCGTCCGCGGCGTCCGAACGCGTCTCGACAACGGCGCCTGACGATGCCGCCGGCGCGTGCTCTTCGTCCACTCCATCGGCCACCGCCAGGGCCGCGGCCCCTGCCAGCGCCAAGGCGACCGCGACCGGCAGCGCAACGGCCGCGGTCGGGACCGGAGTGCGACTTGCCGTCTCGCGCTTCCGGTTCCCGACCGCCGGCCGCCATCGGTGCGTGGCGCCACGGTCGACGATGGTTGGCATATTCCGGGCGTTCCTCCCGAGAATAGGACCGCGAGCCAGGCCGGGCGCTTAGACGGGGGCCTGCGGGGCCGGGCACGCCGCAGCGGATCGTACGCGCGCGAGCGTGATGCGGTCCGCGCGGCGCTTGACGGCGCGCATCGGTCGGGATGAGCATTGCTGACGCGCGCCGGCGGCCATTATAGCGGCGCGGACCGAGGACCGTGGGCAGAACGGAGGAGCTCGTGGCGTCAGCAGTGGGTCCCGAGCTGAGTCGCGCGGTTGACGCTGCGCTGCGCGTTGCCGGCGACACCGGTCGGTGGGAGCCGGGGCGCAGCCTGGGCGGCAGCCAGTCGGCCGTCGTGCGCTTGCGCACCGGGACCGCGGAATACGTGCTCAAGCACGGCATGGCGCCCGAGGTGGCGACAGCCGAGGCCCGCGGCCTGCGGCTGCTGGCCGCGACTGGGACCGTCCGCGTTCCAGAGGTGATCGGCTCGGGCGAGGAGCCGGCGTTCGTGCTCCTGGAGCACGTGGCGGCTTGCGGTCGCTATGACGGCGCTAGACTCGGACGGGAGCTGGCCGCGCTGCACCGGTCAGTGGGCGAGAGCTATGGTCTCGACCACGACAACTTCTGCGGGCGAACGCCGCAGCGCAACACCGCTACCGGATCTTGGATCGACTTCTTCCGCGACTTCCGGCTAGAGCCCCAGGGGGCGATAGCGGCCCGGGCGGGACGAATGCCGGCCGAGCGGGCGCGCCGGCTCGACGCCCTGATGGCGCGGCTCGACGCCTTCATCGACGAGGACGCGTGCTCGCCCTCGTTGATCCACGGCGACCTGTGGGGCGGCAACGCGATCACCGGCCCAGAGGGCGAGCCGGTACTCATCGACCCAGCCGTGTCCTACAGCGAGCGCGAGGCGGAGCTGGCGATGATGCGGTTGTTCGGCGGATTCTCGGAGGCGTGCTTCGCGGCATACGACGAGGCGTGGCCGCTTCCGGCCGGCTGGCGGGAGCGCAGTGACCTGTATCAGCTGTACCACCTGCTGAACCACCTCAACCTGTTCGGCGAGGGCTACGGGGTGTCCGTTGACGCCGTCCTGCGGCGGTACGCGTAGGCGCGCCTAGAACAGCATCCCGCCGTCGACGCGCACCACCTGACCCGTCACGAACGACGCGTCGTCGGAGGCGAGGAACGCCACCGCCGAGGCCACCTCTTGGACGGTCCCCAAGCGGCCGAGGGGAGTAAGCTCCTCCGCCGTCTTGACCAAGTCGGCAGGCAGGTCCTTGGTCAGCTCCGTGGGGATGAAGCCGGGCGCGACCGCGTTGGCAGTGATGCCGCGGGGGCCGAGCTCCTTGGCCAGAGTCATCGTGAGGCCGACGATGCCGGCCTTGGAGGCGGAGTAGTTGGCCTGGCCGGCATTGCCCTCGATCCCCGCCACCGACGAGATGTTGACTATGCGCCCGTAGCGCTGCTTCATCATCGTCCGGACGACGGCCTTGCTCGCAAGGAACACGCTCTTGAGGTTGACGAGCAGGACGAGGTCCCAGTCCTGCTCGGGCATCATCATGAACAGGCCGTCGCGGGTGATGCCGACGTTGTTGACCAGGATGTCGACTCTGCCGTGAGCGTCCACCGTGTGCTTGGCCATGGCCGCCACGTCGTCGCTCTTGGTGACGTCGGCGTGAACGTAGTCGACCGTGGCCCCCGACGCCGCGATGTCGGCGGCAGTCGCCAGGCCGACCTCGTCCTGCACGTCGGCGATGACGACCGTCGCGCCTTCCGACACCAGACGCTCGGCGATGGCCCGACCGATCCCCTGCGCGCCCCCGGTGACGATCGCCACCTTTCCATCAAAACGCATATCAGCATCCTCCTAAGACTGCGTGTGAGACTTCGGAGTGTAGCGTCGGACGCCGCGCCCTACAATCGACCTGGTTGGCGAGACGGGCGCGCGACGCTGGCCGCGCTCAGGCGATCTCCACGATGCGCTCGATGAGAGCCAGCCCGTGGGGCTTGGCGTCGGCTGGTAGAGAGGAGCGGTCCGGATGCTGGCTGGGCGAGACGAATCGCTCGGGGTGCGGCATCAGGCCGAGAACACGGCCGCTGGGGTCCGTGAGCCCCGCGATGGCCTGGAGCGAGCCGTTGGGGTTCGCCGGGTACTCCTGCGTGGCCGCGCCCGACTCGTCGACGTAGCGCAGGGCCACGAGCCCCGCCTCCTCGATGCGCCGCAGAGTGCCGTCGTCGGCAAAGAACCGGCCCTCGGCATGGGCCGCCGGTAGCTGCACCCTGGGCGGCAACCCGCCGACGATCTCCGCCGAGCCCTCCAAGGACATCTCGACCCACCTGCACTCGAACCGGCCGCTCTCGTTTGTCGAGAGCGTGGCCCGCGTCGCGCCTAGCTCACCGAACGGCAGGAGGCCGGTTCGCACGAGGACCTGGAAGCCGTTGCAGACGCCGAGGATCGGCTTGCCCGACGCCGCGAACTCGCGCATGTCGTCGGCCAGGAAGCTCATGAGCTCGACGGCCATGACCTTGCCGGAGGTCACGTCGTCGCCGTACGAGAAGCCACCTGGAGCAACGAGGATGTCATATGTGGCCAGCTCGCGATCTCGCCAGCGCAGCAGGTTCATGGGCACGATCTCGGCGCTGGCGCCGGCGACCTCGAACGCGTGCGCCGTCTCGATCTCGCAGTTGGTGCCGTCGGCTTTCAGGATGCAAACGCGCGGCCTTGTCACAACTGCCCTCCTTCGAGCTGCTCGGACTCCAAGCGGGCAACGCGGTCTTCCAGGTCGGCCAGCTTGTCGCGGCCACGCTGCGCGTCGGCCACGAGAGACGCGGCGTAGCCCAGGCCGACCACGGCGATCATTCCGGGCACGGACACCGCCAGAGCCACGAATCGGAACATTGCGGCCACCAGCGATACGAGGCTGGGGTACAGGGAGTCCTGAACCGTGTGCGGCTCTTCGTCCGCCAGCGAGGCGGCGCCTTCAGGCGCGGGAGTGGCCGTTGGCACTGCAGGGAGGATCTCGTCCGGGTCGACGCCGAGGCTCTCGAGCAGCGGGGCGACGGAGTCGCTGCGCAGGATGTTGCCGAGAGCGCCGGCGGCCTCGTCGACATCGGCGGCCACCTCGCTGACCCTGGCCAGGGGCGCCAGCTGCTGGTCGAGCTGCTGTATGCGGCCCAAGACGCCGATGGCTTCGAGGGTGGCGTCAGCCGCCGTCTCGTAGAGCACCGGCGCGAGCAACGCCGAAAGGGAGACGGCGGCGAAGACCACGAAGGCGACGACCGACGTGATCTCGATCAACGACGCTACCCGGTCGCGCAGGAACAGCGCCAAGCCAAGCACGAGCACGAGGAGCGATACCGCCAGCACCATCACGTTCATCTCACTGCTCCGGTCGGGCCGGGCGGCGCTACGGGCCGCCTAATGGAACACCTCGCGCATCGGCCGCTCCCACGCCTCCTGCAGGTCGCTCATCGCGACCGCGAAGAGCGGCCGGCCGGCCATCGCGACGCGCAGCTCTTGCTCGGGGACCGTCCGTCCCAACACGACATGCGGCACGGCGGACAGCAGCGTGTCGGCGGCTCCCCCATCGTCGAGCTCCATCACGAACACGCCGGCGGTCTCGTTGAACAGCAGGCGATCCGGCGTGATCTCGCCCGAGCTAACGCGATCGGGCCGCGCGGCGGCGTTGGCAGCCAGCTGTGCCACCGCCGACAGGTCGACGTCGGCGCCGCGGTCGCCGCCGATGCCCATTTCGAACAGGGTCGCGAGCAGGCCGCCCTCGCTGATATCGTGACAGGCAAGGACATGGCCGGACCGGATAGCGGCGTGGACAGCGTCGAGCGTCCGCGGCAAAACCGTCAGGTCGACGCGCGGGACGGAGCCGCCTGACCCGCCGCGACTGGCGTAGTATGCGGAGCCGCCCATGCCGGACGGATCCATGGCGCCGACCAGGACGATCGCCGAGCCGTCGCCCTTGAACGCCGACGAGACGGTTCGCGCCACGTCGTCGATCCGGCCGAATACGGACACGCACAGCACCGGGGGGATCTTGAGGACCCGGCCGTCGGGGAAGCGGTACGTGCTCGACAGCGAGTCCTTGCCGGATATGAACGGCCGCTCGAGCGCGTGCATGATGTCGACGCACGCGTCCACCGCCCGATCGAGGTCGCCGAGCGACTCGCTGTCGGGGAACGGCCAGATGAAGTTGTCGATCAGGGAGGCCTCGCGCATGTTGCCGCCGGCGGCCACCAGGTTGGACACGGCCTCGGCGGCCGCCCACACGCTGCCCCAGTACGGGTCGATCGTGTTGAGCACCGGGTTCAGGCCGTGGGCAACCAACATGCCGTAAGGCTTGCCGAGAAGCGGCGTCATCACCGCCGCGTCGCACGCCGCGTCGCCCGCGGCGCCGGCGAACGGCTCAGCGGCCGCCGTGCCCTGCACGGTGTGGTCGTACTGCCTTACGATAGGCTCCTTGGACGCGACGTCAGGCCACGCGGCAACGGCCAGCGCGGCTTCGCGCCACTCGCTCTCGCTGCGTGGCGGCGGCGGCCCAACCTGACGCTGGTCCCGTTCCACGTAGCGGGCCTCGAGCACTCGCCGAGGGCGGCCGTCGTGCAAGAAGCCCATGTCGATGTCGCCCACCACCTGGCCGTCGTGCCTGACGACCAGTCGCCCGGTCGGCTCGAAGGAGCCCAGGTCGGTGGCCTCGACGTTGTACTTCCGGCAGATCGCGAAGACCTGCTCCACGTCGTCGGGAGCGACGGCGAGCACCATGCGCTCCTGCGACTCCGACACGAAGATCTCCCACGGCGCCAGGCCAGCGTACTTGAGTGGGGCGCGCTCGAGCGCGACCTCGGCGCCAATGTCCTCGCCCATCTCGCCGATCGCCGACGAGAAGCCACCCGCGCCGCAGTCGGTGATGGACCGGATCAGCCCGGCGTCGCGGCACTCGAGGACCGCGTCGAGAAGGCGCTTCTCCTCGATCGGGTTGCCGATCTGGACGGCCTGGGCGTTGACCTCGATTGTCTCCGATGTCATGGCCGTCGACGAGAACGTCGCGCCGTGGATGCCGTCGCGGCCCGTGCGCCCGCCCAGAACGATGATCCGATCACCGGCCTTGGGGCGGCTCTTGGGAGCGAGTCGCTGGGGGATGACCCCATACGCGCCGACGATGACGGTCGGCTTGGCGCGGAAGTCGCGGTGGAAGTGCACCGAGCCGTTGTTGGTCGGGATGCCCATGCGGTTCCCGTAGTCGCGCACACCGGCGACGACGCGCCGCAGCAGGTAGTCGGGCGGCAGCGCGCCAGGCGGGATGTCGTCGGGCGGCAGGTCATAGGGCGCGAAGCAGAACATGTCGGTCGATGCCACGACCGCGGCGCCGCGCCCCGTGCCGAGGATGTCGCGGAACACGCCCCCCGAGCCGGTCATCGCGCCGCCATAGGGCTCGATCGCCGAGGGGCTGTTGTGCGTCTCCACCTTGCCGGCGATCGCCCAGCCGTCGTAGAACTCCATGACGCCGCTGTTGTCGACGAACGCCGACACCACCAGGGCGTCGTGGGCCCGCGACGCCTCCTTCAAGCGGGTCATGAACGGGCGCCTGGGCTCGCCGTCGACGACCACCGCGCTGCGGAAGGTCTTGTGAACGCAGTGCTCGCTCCAGGTCTGGGCGAGCACCTCCAGCTCGAGGTCGGTCGGATCGCGGCCCAGCGCCTCGAAGTGCGCCTGGATCTCCTGCATCTCGGATAGGTCCAGGTACAGCCCGTCGTCCGACAGCGTCTGCAGCTCGTGGTCGGTCATGCCGCGCAGCGGGATCACCTGCGTCTCGCCGGGTTCGCCCTCGATCACCAAGGTGTCGGGAGGCTCCTCCACGACGTACTCGACGGTGGGGTTCACGAGCAGGCGGCTGATGATGTGCTCCATGTCGGCGTCCGTGATATCCCCGTAGAAGGCGTACTCGCGACTGGAGTCGACGGCGATCGCGGCGATCCCGAGGTCGCGCGACGCCTTGGCAATCGACTCGGCCTCCGGGTTCATGACGCCGGGTAGGTAGGCGACCTCCATGGAGCGGTCCGCGTTGTGCGCGACGGGGCCGTCGAGCGCCCAGCGCTGGTCGACCTCCTCGGCCAGTAGGATTCGGGCCAACCGACGAGCGTCGTCCTCGGAGACGCCCTCGAGCCGGTAGACCTTGACGGTCCGCACGTGCTCGATTCCGTCAAGGCGGAGGGTCCTGCGGATCTCGGCCAGCAGGTCGTCGCCAAGCGGATCGGTGTCGGTTAGAGTGGTTACACGGACGGTGTGGATCATGCGCTCGACCTGCCGAGTAGGGTGCCGGCTTCGTCAGCCGGCACGTGCCTTGTCTTGTGTAAGCCCCGTGGTATCCGGGGCGGTCGCCGCGTGCCCGTGGCCTTCCGCCGTTTGCGGGTCGCCGCCCGGTGAGGCGCCTTCGCTGGCGTCACCCGGTAGCGCGCCGTCGCCGGCGTCGGCGACGCCGTCGAAGGCACCGAACGTGAACAGGTCGCCGAGCGACTCGTGGTGGTAGTTACGCTCGATGGCGTCGCCGAAGACCGGCGCGACCGACAGCACGGTCATGTTCGGCAGGCGCTTCTCGTGCGGGATCGGGACCGTGTCCGTGGTGACGATCTCGCGGATCTCGGGGATGTGGCCGAGACGGTTGATGGCCTTGTCGAGGAAGAGCCCATGAGTGCAGACGACCGAGATCTCCTTGACGCCGCTGTCCAGCAGCACCCGTGCGAGCTCCACCACCGAACCGCCGGTCGCGATCTCGTCGTCGTAAATCACCGCGTGGTCGAAGCCCTTGACCTGCCGTCCCACGAGCGGATCGATCTGCACCACGGTGTCGGAGACGCGCGTCTTGGTGGCGACCGCGACGTTGAGGTGCAGCGACTCCGCGAACCGCGCCGACGCCTTGGCGCTCCCGGCGTCGGGCGCCACCACGATGCTGTTGTCGCTGTCGAGCCCCGCGGACAGGAAGTGCTTGACGAACTGCGCGCGAGCCGTGAGGGGATCGATCGGCACGCTGAAGAACCCGTGCACCTGTGGCGAGTGGAGCGTCATCGTCATCACGTGCGTCGCCCCGGCGGTCTGGAGCATGTCGGCGACCAAGCGGGCAGTGATCGAGATGCGCGGCGCGTTCTTCTTGTCGGAGCGCGCGTACGAGAAGTACGGCAGCACGGCGTGGACCTCGCGGGCGGCGGCGCTGCGGGAAATGTCGAGCATCATGAGCAGCTGGAGGAGGTGCTCGGAGACGGGCTGGGTTAGCGACTGCACGACGAAGACGCTGCGGCCCCGGACGCTGTCGCCAAGCTGGATCTCGAGGTTGTCGTTGGAGAACCGGGTGAAGTGCGTAGGCGCTAG